>JAYVXM010000433.1:0-4454 GCA_043785205.1 Bdellovibrionales bacterium | reverse complement strand
GCCGGAGGAAACGAACCGCCTTCGCTCCATCGTGAAACCTAAGAAAACCAAACAGGATCGAGTACGGCGGAGAAAATCACCAGCTGATCAAATTTCGGCGGCCTAAGTATTGCCGGTGCGCCTCTTTTCTCTTTCGTTTTAGTGCGTTAAAAATTCAGGAGTCATGCAATGGAGAGCCAAAAAGAAGCTCTTTTTTCGCATTCTCAATCACCGCACGAAGTGCTAAAGTCTGCGTGTAGTACCTCGATCTTTGAAAACTTGAAGTGGTTAACCTCGCGTGAAGCGGTGGTGTATTTGCGGCTCCCGTCAATCGGGGCGCTTCGCAACTTAGTTTATCGACGGAGAATTCCGTTCGTTAGGCTCGGACGAAGCCTCCGGTTCGATCGAGAGTCACTGGATCGATTTCTCGAATCCTCCGAAATCAAACGGAGAATCAGATGATTCAACAGTACACCGTCCGCGATCAAAAAACCCAAGCCGACAAAGTCCTTTTCCGTATCCGCGTCTACTTGCGGTCCAATAAAAATCCTGCTCTTCGCATCACCAAACAAGAGGGAGGATTTGAAACCGAAGCCCAAGCCACCAAACGAGAAACTCAGCTCAAAAAAGATTGCGAGCGCGAGTTGATTGATTTGGAGAGCAAGGGAACCTTATTCGTCGATCTCGTGTCGGGATGGGACGATCATTGCCAGAAGCTCCTTGTAGCGACCGGCAAACGATCGGCCACCGTCCATACCGAATACATCGGCGGAATAAGGAAATGGTTCAAAGAATATTGGAACCGACCCGCAACCGACGTGAACCCGTACGTGGTCACTGGTGTTTTCGAAAAGATGAAGGCTTCAGAAATTTGTTTCGGGCATCGAAAGAAGCTCAAGCAGATTTTGAAATCTATCTTCGACTTCGGCATCCAAAGCGGGATGCTGCACCTTCAGAGAAGTCCGACCTTCGAAGTGGCGCTGGCCCGAGAAACGGAAAAGAAACCCGAGATCCTCACCAACCAGGAAATTCAGACGCTCATTCAAAAGGCGTATGAGTCGAATCATGAGTGGAAGGAAATCTGGGCGGCAGCTCTATTGACGGGAATGCGCTCTGGAGAACTCCATGCGCTAGAATGGTCCGACCTTGATTTCGAGAATAAAACCTTGAACGTCAACAAGACCTACAACGTCAAAAAGAGGAATTTCAATGCCACCAAAGCCGGCTATTTTCGGCTCGTTCCGATGTCGAATGACTTGGAACAAGTGCTGAGAGGGCTGATTCCCGTGACCGGGCAGACGAAATACGTCTTCCGGAGATCATGGGAATGGGACAAGGGCCTCCAGGCCCGGGTTCTAAGACGTTTTTGCTACATCAACGGTCTACCCTCCATTAAATTTCATACCCTAAGGGCGTGCGTCGCGACTCAAATGCTGAGGAGCGGCGTCGAAGCGGCCAAGGTGATGAAGGTCTGTGGATGGAAAGAACTGAAGACGATGCAGTATTACGTCCGGCTGGCTGGGATCGAAGTCCAAGGAGTCACGGAAAGCCTTAAAATCTTTCCGGGTGGGCTCATAGAAACGAAAAAACGCGAGGGGTCGGCTTCGGCCGGCCCCTTTTCTTTTTCCGCAATCAGCGCTTAAAAGTGTGTCGAACCCCTGGTGATGTCACTCGGCGTCACTTGCGTTTGACACGATTTAGGCACACGATCTGGTAACTACTGAAAGTTCATGCACAAAACTTCCTTTGTGCAGTCTCCGCCACTTTGAATTACCCTTCCACGACGCGAGTCGTGCGAAGGGTTTTTTCATTTCATAACGTAGGGTTGCCTCATCAAGAACCGGGTTCGAACATACCTTTTTGAGGTAATCGACCCGTTCTTCACGGTTTAGTGTTTTCCACAGCGATTTCGCATCGATAGCCAGTTCGAACATTTTCTTCACCGCCGACCGTCCTTCGTCGGCGATAGAGAGATTCAAATGTTCGAACTGGGAATTAAAGTCATCGCGCTCGCTCCGAATTCGCTTCATCCGGCGCTGATACTGAACCTCATCGAGTAAGCCGTTTTTGAAATCGTCGTAGGCGCCGTCTTCTTTTTCCTCAAGGTCTTTCAGCGAAATGCGGTGACCGTCCATTTGCTTCTTCGTCGTCGTCTTATGTTTCTCGAAACTCTCGTCGAGCGCTTTCAGAATGTCGCGCGCGAAGTCCTCGGTGACTCCGAGGGTGTCGAGCACTGGTTCGAACTGCTCCATGACCTTCTCTTCGGATGCGTAGACGTGCTTGTCGTGAACCTTCCGTGAATTCGAGCACCGGTAGAGATGGTAGATTTTCGCCAATCCCGTTGATTTCAGGACCTTTTCCTTCTTTTCGTAGGTAATCATCCGCTGACACTCAGGATGCGCGCAGTGAAGCCAGCCGCGGAATACATCGTCCAGCACGCCGACCGTCGTCCGCTTCTTTGCGCCGTTCCCGTTATTGATGAGTTCGACGGCCTTCAGTACTTTGGATGGAATTATGATCTCGTGCTTCCCGTCGTAGACGCCGGGATCGTCGGTGAGCTTGAAGCGGCCCCAGTAGAATTGGTTCTTTAACCGAACTTCGATCGCATGACGGCTGTAGGTCTTCTTCAAATCGGCAGGGACGAATCCCTCATCAAGATTTTTCGCACGGATTTCATCGTAGGAGTACCCTTGAGCGCGCAAGAAAAACTCCCGCCGCACGAGTTCGACGTTCGCTTCAATCGGGTCGAGTGCGATTCTCGCCGTGCCTTTGATCGCATTCCCGAAACGGTCGCGGTCCTTCTGATGAACGTAGCCAAGCGTCGTGTGCCGGTACGGCCACCATCCGGCGAGCGCCTTCGTGCGAAGCGCGGCCTTCAGCATGGAGCTTTTGCTCCGCGACTCACTCTTGTTCATCACCGCATTAAGTTCCCGGTAAGTGAAGTCGGCGTCGGGGGTATTCTTCCAGTACACCTTATTTTCCGAAACGTGGTGGATGATGATCTTACCCGCGCGGATCAGCTCATCGTTCTCTTCAATGTCGGTAAGATTTCTCGCCTCTCTCGAACTCCAGAAGAAAAGGATGTGGCGCGTATTCTCGGCCAGCGCTTTTTGAATGAGCGCGTGGAATTTCTTCCGATCCTTCCGCTTAAACGCCGTCTCGATAATAGATTCGGTCTGGACGATATTGAGCCCGTGCTTAACCGCGTACTCGTTAATTTCGCGAAGCTGAGTTTCGCCAGAGGTGTTTTCTTTCTGGCCGTAACCGCTTCGCCGGATGATGATCAGCGTGTTTATATTGCTATCGGTTTTCCAGTTGAATGAGTCCATAAAGTTACTCCGATTTTACCAAAACCCCGAGAAGTAAGGGAGTTCTTTCTGGTTCTAACATCCCTTCCTCCTCGAGATATTTCAGGCCGCTTTTTCTAACTGACGCAGCTTATTGTCCTGCCGAATCAAGATGCGAAAAATCTCCACAACATTGTCGAACTCATCCTTCGTGAGCTGCAATACTTCGCCGTTTGGATATCGGTACTCCTTGTAGATAGCGCCGTCTGGTGCCGAAACCGCGCCGTTTGGGGATGGATTTAGAAACTCGAGTATCGCGGCCTTGTTATGGGAGATGAGTGTTTTCTGCGCCTCGGTGAGTGTTCCCTTCTGAGATCGAGCTGCAATGCTCGCACCGCGCGCAGAAAGCGTAATTCCCTCTTTCTTCAGGACCTCGATGATTTCGAGCGCGGTCATAACAACACCTCCACGCTTACTGGACTGGGGCCAGTGGATAAGGCACTACGCGCCGGGAATTGGTAAACGTAGGGATTAGCGCGTCTTCCTGCGCCGAGCCGCTCCACGGTGCCGTCTTGAACCAGTAATCGCAACGCGCGAAGCCTCGTTTGTTTCCGGCCTTTCACAAGAGCCGCGACCATTGCTTCGGTAACTCGCCGCTCTCGACGAATTAGCGCCGCGATCGATTCTCCAATTCGTTGTAATGATCCTTCAGCGTCGATGAGCGCGGGTTCGTTCTCCCGCTCTTCCATGGTTTTCCTCGACTTAGGAAGCCGTTTCGTCGTTAATGGCCGCAGGTTTCGTCACCGCCGTTTTCAAGTGCTTCCGAGAGCCTGGTACAAATCGCTTTAACAGTTCTTCGGCTTCCTCGTCATTCACTCCGTGAGCGCGCGCCTTTTTGAGCCGTTTCATCAGGGCGCCGAGATAAGTCAGCTGATCGAAATACTCCTCACGGATTCTAGTGATCTCGGCCGGACCGAGCCGCTTCACGCCTTCTAGAATATACCAAGTAGCCAACTCAGTTTTAGTGACCCTTCCACCTTCGAAGCCCATGTTCACTGGATCCAACGACTCAGAAAGCGCCTTGTCGGCCGCGGCAGTGATCGCGATTTTCGCGAGATTCGTTTCATTCATACTTTATCCCCATTTTTTTAGGACCAAAGATAAGGGAAGCGAAGTACGAGCCGAATA
>JAYVXM010000432.1:0-4454 GCA_043785205.1 Bdellovibrionales bacterium | reverse complement strand
CGCTTCGTAGTAGGCGGGATCGAGTTGGGATTTACTTTGGTAATCGATGTCGCCGCCCATCGGGGCCGCGACGCCTTCGGAAAATTTTTGGGCGACTTCCGCGAAGGACTTGCCGGATTTGAGCTCCTTGTCCTGGATTTCGCGAATCCGCTTCATCGCCGACGCTTCTTCTTCCTTCGAAGCGCCCGGAGCGAGCGGCAGGAAGATGTGCGAGGTGCGGATTTCCGGATTTTTATTATACCAGGCGCGCGCGTCGGTATCGGTGATGGAAATCCTTTCGAAATCCTTCGAGAGCTGCTTTCGGAGGAGGGCTTGGTAAAGGACCGTGTTGATTTCCTCGACCACTTCCGGATCGGATTCGAGTTTCTGCTTCTTCGCTTCCTGAACGCCGAGTTCGCGCTTCACGAGGTCTTCGAGCACCGTTTGCTTCGACGGGGTCTTATTTTGATAGAGGGGAAGGAGCGCCGAATATTTTTTATTGAACTCTTCGAGGGTGATCACTTTTCCGTTCACCTTGGCGACTTCGGTCGCGGCGAAGGCGCCGGCGGGAATCAGCACGAACGCGGTGAAGGCGGCCGAGAGGAGGGAAACGGACTTCTGCGTGTTTTTCTTCATATTCTCTTAAGCTTATGCGGGCTTCCGGCGTGCATCAATCGCGGAATGAAAGTTCGCGCAGAAGAGTAGAGACGGAATGATAGAGGTCCTGAAGCGACAAGATTTTGACTCGCGCGACGAACTTCGAATCCGGGGTGAGCGAATACTTGTCGCCGTGGCTCGAAATAAGCGCGATCGCACGTACCGGATCGAGCGCGGAGTCCGCGCCGGGGACGAGGGCGATCCGTTCCGGTCCGACCGTGAGCGAATCGATTTTCAACATTTTCAGCATCCGCTTTACGCGAATCAGCCAGAGGAGGTTCTTCGCGGTTTCCGGCAGCTTTCCGAAGCGATCCTGAAGCTCGACCTCAATCTCGTCGATCTGCTCGTCTTGGGAAGCGCCGGAGAGGCGCCGGTAGAGGGCGAGCCGCTGCTGGGAGTCTTGGACGTAGTCGTCCGGCAGGAACGCGCTGAACGGAACTTTGATTTCCGGTTCGCGATGAGAGTCTTCGGCCTCGAGCGGTTTTCCCTCGAGTTCGCGGATCGCAGTTTCAAGAAGTTCGGTGTAGAGGTCGAAACCTACGGCGTTGATGTGACCGCTCTGCTGAGCGCCGAGAATGTCGCCGCCCCCGCGGATCTCGAGATCGTGGGAAGCGACCGAAAACCCCGAACCAAGCTCGACGAATTTTTGGATGACCTCGAGGCGCTTCTTTGCGTCTTCGGTGATCGCGCTTTCCGCGGGGATGAAGAGGTAAGCGTAAGCTCGGGTTTGGGCGCGCCCGACTCGTCCGCGGAGCTGGTAGAGCTGGGCGAGGCCGAACGCGTCCGCGCGATCGATGAGAATCGTGTTTGCCGATGGGATGTCGATTCCCGATTCGATGATCGTCGTCGCGACGAGTACGTTCGTTTTTTTCTCGTAAAAATCCATCATCACCTTTTCGAGCTCGCCCTCGGCCATCTGTCCATGGCCGACGCCGATTTGGGCGCGCGGGACGAGTGTTTTGATCGTGTCCGCGACGGAGTAAATCGAATGGACCCGGTTATGGACAAAGAAGACCTGACCGCCGCGCGAAAGTTCGGTCTCCACGGTCCGGCGGATGAGGTCTTCGTCGTATTTCGAGATATAGGTTCGAATCGGGAGCCGATTCAACGGGGCGGTGTTGATCAGGGAAATATCGCGCAGGCCGGAAAGCGACATATGGAGCGTCCGCGGTATCGGCGTCGCGGTAAGCGTGAGAACGTGGGTATTAGTCCGGAACGTCTTCAGCCGCTCCTTATGTTCGACGCCGAAGCGATGTTCTTCGTCGATTACGACGAGGCCGAGTCGCTTGAATCGGACGTCCTTCGAAAGGAGTCGGTGGGTCCCGATAATGATATCGATCGTTCCCGCTTCGACGGCCTGGACGATTTCGCGTTGTTCCTTCGCGGACTTGAATCGCGAGACCGACTCGATCCGGATGGCCGGGTAGTCCTTCGCCATGCGAGATCGGAAACTCTGCTCGTGTTGGTGGGCGAGCACGGTCGTCGGCACGAGGACCGCGACTTGGTAACCGTCGTAAACGGCCTTAAAGGCCGCCCGAATCGCGACCTCCGTCTTTCCGTAACCGACGTCGCCGCAGACGAGGCGGTCCATCACGCGACCGCTTTCCATGTCGTCGAAAGTCGCATCGATCGCGCGAATCTGGTCCGGGGTCTCGTCGAACGGAAAGGCCGCCTCAAAACGACTCATCTCCGCGTCTCGCGGCGAGAAGCGGAGTCCGGGCCGAACCTTACGTTCGGCATAAAGTTTCACGAGGTCGATCGCGATTTTTCGGACGGACTCCTTCGCGCGCTCTTTGGCCTTCGCGAATTGGGCAGAGCCGAGCTGATCGAGGGCAGCGCCCTCGCCGCTTCCACCGGCGTATTTCTGGATGACGTTTAGGCGGTAAATCGGGAGGTAGAGTTTATCGCGGTTCGCGTACTCAAGGAGAAGAAAGTCGTTCGAAGCCCCGTTTAGATCGAGGCGGACGATTCCCTGGTAGCGCCCGATGCCGTGATCGATATGCACGACGGCGTCGCCGACCGCGAGATCGCTCGCGGCTTGGAGATTCGACCACTCCTTCGCTGCGGATTCGTCCTGCTTGCGTTTTTTTTTCGCCTGGTGGCGGGATTTCGTTCCGAGAATTTCCGAATCGGTGACGACGACGAGCCCCTCGGCCGGCCACCGGAATCCTTCGGTAATCGAGCCTTCGCGAAGGGTAACGACCCCGGGTGGTGGTTCGGCGAGTTCGCTGCCGTCGGCGCCGAGCGAAACTGGAATTTTTCGTTCCTCGAGCAAGTAACGAAGCCGTTCGAGCTGACTTGGCGTCGGCGCGAGCACGAGCGTCCGGAAACCCTGTTTTCGCCAGAGCTGAAATTTCGGCTCGAGCGCGGCGAGCGAGGGCGAACGGCCGTCGTGAAGGTCCGCGTTCGTCTTAATGAAGGTGCGGTGGCGCGGCTTAGGGGAGTCGTCGCCCGTCGGCGTCGCGGGGCCCGGCTCTTCCGTCGGATCGGGCGTGTCCGGCGCGGGGGCGAGATTTGCGAGTTCGAGGACGTCGAGATAGAGTCGTTTTGGAATGTCGATTTTTTCGAGCGAGGTGAGCGAAGTATCGAACTCGTCTTCGATCTTCGGTAGGATGATTCCGGAACCGAGGGCTTCCCGTTCCCGTTCGCGTTGATCGACGAGCCATGCGTCCCATCCCTGCTCCGTTCCGAGCGGGTCGACGACCGCGACGCGGGCCCAGGGAAGGAATTCGAAGAGGGTCTTCGCTTTTCCCGGATAGGCGAAGGAAGCCCAAAAATCTGCGGACTCCGGGTAAGCGCCGGCGTGTACGCGTTCGAGTAATGGATCGCGGAGCGACCGAGAAATCCCTTCGTCATCCGCGCGGCGCTTCAGCCCCTCCCGGACCGCGGGCGCGGTCTCTGAATTGATCAGCACCTCCCGCGCGGGGCCGAATCTGATCGCGGCGTGCGAATGCTCGGAAAGCGTTCGCTGGGTTTTTGGGTCGAACTCCTTGATCGCTTCGATGTCATCGCCCCAGAGTTCGATTCGGAGCGGCCGTGCGCATTCCGGTGGGAAAACGTCGACGAGATCGCCGCGGACGGCGAAGGTGCCGCGATCTTCGACCGGATCGACCCGGAGATAGCCGGCCTCGGTCAGATTTCGGGCGAAGTGGTCGCGGCTCTCCACGCTCTCCCCTTTTCGAAGGGAGAACGAACGCGCCGCCAAGACGGAGAGCGGAAGGGTTCGATGAAGCGCGGCGGGGAGCGACGTGAGAACGAGGTCGGGGGCATCCTCCGCTTTCGCGAGCCGAGTGAGGAGTGCGATTCGCGAAAGGCGCGCGCCGATCGAGGGTGCGATCGAGGAGTACGGCGAGTGATCCCAGCCGGCGAACGCGGCCGCGCGAACGGTTCGCCCAAGAAGGGTCTCGGAAAGGGTTTCGATTTCTTCGGCGAGTTCGGACGCCATCTCTCCAGACGGACAAACGACGAGGAGCGGAGGCCCGTCCCGCTCGATTCCCCAGCGCGCGAGAAGCAGGGCTCGCGCACCGCGCGAAAGCCCTGTCACTCGGACCGGTTCGGCGAGTTCGCGACTGGAACGGAGGATCGAAAGAATGGAACTCGAGGCTATCACGTTGACTCTATATGGCTGCTTCAGTACGGTTTTTCAACGGGACCGAATCGGAGCGAATCCGGAAAAGAATCAAAAACTTAGAATCATGATGCCCACCCGCTGGCCCAGCTATATTTTAGTGATTCTGACCGCCTTTTTGGGGTGGGTTATTCCGTTCGGGCTGCCCCGGCTCTGGAGGCTCATTGGGGTGGTGACGCGTCGCCCCGAG
>JAYVXM010000431.1:0-4474 GCA_043785205.1 Bdellovibrionales bacterium | reverse complement strand
TCGACATCGTCGAGCTCGTGATGACGATGGAAGAAGAATTCGACCTCGACATTCCGGATGAAGACGCCGAAAAGATGAAGACCGTCGGCGACGTCGTGAAATACATCACGTCGAAGGCGAACAACTAAGATCTCGAAGAGCACTCTGTGGAAAAACGTCGTCGCGTAGTCGTTACTGGTATCGGCGCCGTTAGTCCCCTCGGCCTGACCGCGGGAGAATCCTGGAAAAACGCGCTCGAAGGCCGTTCGGGGATCGGAAAGATCTCCCTCTTCGACCCGACCGACTGCTCCTGCCGGATCGCGGGCGAAGTGAAGGGCTTCGACGTTACGAAGCCGCTGGCGACGCCGATCCGTCCGCGTCCGGACGCGGAGCTGGTCACCGTCGCCGCGAACGCGAAGGACGCCCGCAAGGTCGGCCGCTTTTCGCATTTCGCGATGGCCGCGGCGATCGAAGCCTACGCGGATTCCGGCCTCGATGGCCACCGGCGCACTCTCGATCCGACCCGGATGGGCGTGAACGTCGGCGTCGGAATGGGGGGGCTCCCGGAAATCGAAGACATCCACAACGACTTCCTCGCGAAGGGTTATCGCCGGATTTCGCCGTTCTTCATCACGCAGTCGATCCCGAACCTCGCCGCCGGGATGGTCTCGATGCTCCTCGACCTGAAGGGTCCGAATCTCTGTAATACGACCGCCTGTACTTCAAGCGCCCATTCGATCGGCGAATCGATGTGGCAAATTCGCCGCGGCGACGCGGACATCATGCTCGCGGGCGGCGCGGAAGCCGTCGTGTGCAAGCTCGGAATCGGCGGCTTCGCGGCGATGCGCGCGCTTTCGACTCGGAACGATTCTCCCGAAACCGCCTCCCGTCCGTACGACGTCGATCGCGACGGATTCGTCATGGGCGAGGGCGCGGCGATGCTCGTCCTCGAGGAGTACGAGCACGCGCAGAAGCGCGGCGCGAAGATTTACGGCGAGGTCCTCGGTTATGGACTTTCCGCGGACGCCTACCACATCACGACGCCCGCGCCGGAAGGCGAAGGCGGCGGCCGCGCGATGGACGCCGCGCTTAAAGACGCCGGGATTTCCGGGCGCGACCTCGACTACGTGAACGCGCACGGGACCTCTACGCCGGCGGGCGATGCCGAAGAGGCGCGCGCGATCGCGAAACGGATCGACGTGAAGAAGGCCCACGTGAGCTCGACGAAATCGATGACTGGGCACCTCCTCGGTGCGGCCGGCGCGATCGAAGGCCTCTTCTCCGTGCTCGCGATTCGCGACGGGAAAATCCCGCCGACGATCAACGTCGAGAAACTCGACCCCGCCTGCGAAGCGCTCGGAATCGACTTCACGCTCGGGCGCGCGGTCTCGAAACCGATTCGCTACGCGATGTCGAATTCGTTCGGTTTCGGGGGTTCGAACGCAAGCCTCATTTTCGCGCGCATTTAAGGTCCGATGGCGAAGGACGTCCGACCGGCGGCGAACGCCGGATCGAGCGTCGCGTTCGAGGCGGACGACGCCGCGGCTGGCCACGGCCTGGCGCGTGCGGAGCGCTCCGATGACCAAATCCTGGACACTCGTCCAGAGGTTGGGCTCACTCGCGCTTCCGAACGCCCCCTACCACGGCTCGACGGCTTAGACCGCCGCGCGGATGGCACGATATCCGCTTCGGAGGGGGTGGGCTCGTCGGCCTACGAACGGATCGATTTCGATGAAAAGACTCCTTAAATCAGCACTCTTCGCGCTCTTTCTGCTTCCGCGGCTCGCGGGGGCCGACGACGCGCGCTGGTTCGCCGCGCTTCCCGAGGATTACGCGGCCGCGCACTGTCGGGTCGAGGCCCCTCCTCCCGACGAACGGGCGACCGTGGATTTTCTCGCCGCCCGGAACGTCACGCTCGAAAGTGCCTCGGACTTCACCGCCGACGAGAAGGAAGACGTCCGGGCCGCCTTTTCGCTCTATCCCGAATACTTCCTGCCCTTCTGGATCTCGATTCGAATCCTAAATGATCCGAGTATCTGCAGTATCGATCCCGTGACGAAAATCAAAACGACGATTTTCCTCGACGACCGGAGAGACGACGCTCGCCTTCGGATTTGCCGCGAACGCTGGAACACGTATTCCCGCTTCGAGCGCGTCCAAAGTATTGCCCACGAATTCGCCCACCTCCTCGGAAACGCCGCTCGCCAAGCCGACGGCTCCGAGGAATGGATAGCGCTCTCCCAAAGCGCCGAGCCGCGCGTTTCCGGTTACGCCCGCACGGCGCGCGGCGTGACCGAGGACTTCGCGGAAACGGTGGTCGCCTACCGATTGACTCCGGATCGCCTTTACGGCCTCTCTCGCCCGAAATACGAATTCATGCGGAAGACGATTTTCGGAGGCGCCGAGTTTCGAACGGACGTGGATTGCGCGCGGGCGCCCGCTCCCGACCTTTCGGCCGAGCAGACCGAACTCGTCGAAAAGATGTACCGAAAATCGTCATCGATCGAGGCCTTCGCGGGCCTCTACGACCGTTCGGAAATTCGAAAGAAACTCGGGGATTCCCGATTCTTCGTCCTGCTCTCCGCGCGTCTCGGCCGGCTCCCGTATTCCTTCAGAAAAACGAAATAGCGTCAGGCGGAACTCCAGCGGCGGCTCGCGCCCTAACCGAATCCCGAAAAATGACCGGGGCCGCCATCGTTGTGGAATGCGGGCGCTCGAGATAGCTTACGCGTATGCCGAACGCCTCGCATGCGAACCGAATTCCGATCGCCGGCGACCACGCCGCTCCCGAATTGAAAGCGCGTCTGATCGACGCCCTGAAGGAGTTCGCCTTCGACGATCTCGGACCGAACGGGACCGAGAGCGTCGATTACCCCGACTACGCGGAGCGCGTGGCTTCTCTCGTTTCCTCGGGCAACGCCTCACGCGGGATTCTCATTTGCGGAAGCGGAATCGGAATGTCGATCGCCGCGAATAAGTTCCCCGGCGTCCGCGCCGCCCATGCGGAAAGCCTCGAAGCCGCGAAACTTTCGCGTGAGCACAACGACGCGAATATCCTCTGTCTCGGCGCCCGCCTGACGCCCGCGCCGCTCGCGATCGAAATGGTCCGCGCGTGGTTGATGACCCCCTTTTCCAACCAACCTCGCCACTGCGGCCGGGTTGATAAAATCGCCGCGCTCGAGCGTCGCCTCGTCACCGAAGCGGCCGCGCGACTTGGAATCTCGAGGAAATAAAATGGACTCCAATTCGACGATGAACACCGCGCTTCGCACGGCCGATCCGGAAATCTTCGCCGCGATCGAAAAAGAATACGCCCGCCAACAAGACGGCATCGAACTGATCGCCTCCGAAAACTACGCGTCCCGCGCGGTGATGGAAGCGCAAGGCTCGGTGCTGACGAACAAGTACGCCGAAGGCTATCCGGGCAAACGCTACTACGGAGGCTGCGAATACGTCGACGTCGCGGAACGGCTCGCCATCGATCGCCTCTGTAAGATCTTCGGCTCCGAAGCGGCGAACGTCCAACCCCACTCCGGTTCCCAAGCGAACATGGCCGTCTATATGGCGCTCCTCAAACCGGGCGACAAGGTCGTCGGCATGTCGCTCGCCCAGGGCGGTCACCTCACGCACGGATCGCCGGTGAACTTCTCCGGGAAACTCTACCAAATCGTCCCGTACGGCCTCGACCCGAAGACCGAGCGGATCGATTACGACCAGGTCCGCGATCTCGTGAAGCGGGAAAAGCCGAAGATGCTGATCGCGGGCGCGAGCGCCTACCCGCGCGTTCTCGATTTCGAGATCTTCGGCTCGATCGCCAAGGAACAGGGATGCGATCTTTTCGTCGACATGGCCCATATCGCGGGCCTCGTCGCCGCGGGCCTTCACCCGTCTCCGATTCCGCATGCGACCTACACGACCTCCACGACTCATAAAACCCTTCGGGGTCCGCGCGGCGGCTTCATCCTCGCGTCCACCGATCGCATGAAAGCCGCGAACTCCCTCATCTTTCCGGGAATCCAGGGCGGACCGCTCATGCACGCGATCGCCGCGAAAGCGGTCGCGTTCGGCGAGGCCCTTCGTCCGGAATTTAAGGAATACCAGAAGTCCGTCCTCTCGAATGCGAAGATCCTCGCCGAGGCGCTCACCGCGGACGGGCTCCGCCTCGTCACCGGCGGGACGGATAACCACCTCATGCTCGCCGATCTCACGGGTTTCGGGGACGGCTCCGTCACCGGCAAAGATGCGGAAGCGTGGCTCGACCGCGCGCACATCACCGTGAATAAGAATGCGGTCCCGGGTGATACGCGAAGCCCGTTCATCACGAGCGGAATTCGGATCGGTACTCCGGCCGCCTCGACTCGCGGATTCGCCGGCGCCGAGATGAAACAGATCGCGAGCTGGATCACGGCCGTCCTCCGTTCGAAGGGCGACGAGGCCGCACTCGCGAAAATCGGAAACGATGTCAAAGCGCTCTGCGGGAAATTCCCGGTTTATC
>JAYVXM010000430.1:0-4475 GCA_043785205.1 Bdellovibrionales bacterium | reverse complement strand
TCCTCTCGCGCGCCACGATTTCGGGCGGTCGCGTTTTCGTCACGAGCGCTGACGACACGATCTACGCGTTCGACGCCGCGACCGGAAAGTGGCTCTGGAACTACAAGCGGCGTACGCCGCAGACCGCGACGATCCACGCGGCCTCGACGCCGCTCGTGGACGGTGGGGAAGTCATCGCCGGGATGAGCGACGGATTTCTCGTCTCTATCTCGCAGGACGACGGAACCCTCAAGTGGGAGCGTAAACTTCAGATCACGAACAAGTTCATGGACGTCGACGCGGCGCCCGTCTTGATGGGCGATTCGATCTACGTGCCGTCCTACGACGGTTCGCTCTACGCGCTGAAGCGCAAGGGCGGCGAAACCGCTTGGCGTTTCGACGCCGGCGGCGCGCGTAAAGTCTCGATCGACGATCAGGCGATCTACCTTCCGTCGAGCAATGGTACCGTCTACGCGCTAGCGCGGGCGAATGCGAAAGTGCTCTGGCAGTTCGAACTCGACCGCGGCGTACCGACGGCGGTCGTCCTCACGGATCGCTACGTGATCTTCGCGTCTTCGCACCAGTACCTCTACGTCCTCGATAAAGCGACGGGGAGGGGACTCTATCGCTATAACGTCGGCGACGGATCCGGCTTTTCGTCGAATCCCGTCTACGACAAGGCGAACGAATCGGTTTACCTGCTTTCGATGGCGGGGAACCTCTATCAATTCCATATTCGGAAGCCGGGCGCGAAAGATCCGGACCAGTACCGGTTCGAGAGCGCCTACCTTCGGGCCACCCCTTGAGCTTCGCGCGCGGGACGATCGGATTTTCGATTCTCGCGGCGCTCTTGATTTCCGGTGCCGTGCTCGCGAAGGAGCCGCCGTTGCGAACGTTCGCCACTGACGGATGCACAGGGTATCCAAACGGGACTCGGGAGAAACCGAATCTCTGGCGTCACTGTTGCGTCGAACACGACCTTTCGTTTTGGAGTGGCGGCGAAACCGCGGGTCGGCCGCGGGCGGATCGGCGGCTGCGCAAATGCGTGGCGGAGACGGGCGAGAAGCGCGAAGCCCAAATCATCTACTGGGGCGTCCGCCTCGGATCGCTTTCGCCGATCAAAATTTACGGAATGCAATGGGGAAACGCGTGGTCGAAGTGGGTCACGCGGAAGAACCCCCTTACGCATGCAGAGATCGACCGGCTCGAAGCCGAGATCTTCCGGCCCGTGTATGACACCGTCCTGCCCACGGACCTGCGTCGAGACTATATTCTCCGATTGCGCCGCGACGTTCACGAGTAAAAGGGAAGGCACGTGAGTTGCAGTTCATGGTCGGACCGGGGCGAAAGCGCCGGCTATCCCGTCCCCCTTTATTCGCCATCTCGATAAATCGATAAGGAGATCGATCCCATGAAAATCGGAATTTCTATTTCGCCTTTATTTTTTTTCGCTCTGCTTGCGGGAGGCGCTTCCGCTTCGGAAAGCGCGACCTCGGGCCGTTACCGTCTTCCCGCAGATGCTTTTCCGCCGGCGACGAGCGCGTTCGCGGATCCGACCGACTGGTGGACCTGCGTGATCGAGCGACCGCTCTATTATTATATCGGTTGGGCCGCGGATAAGGAGGTCGCCGCCCAGGAGGCCGTGAAGGCCTGCGCGGACGACGGAATAACGTGCACGGTCGACGAAGCCGTTTGTAACCCGAGCGGATAGGTTCGCGGGAGCTTCGCGTCTTCAGGAAGCCCGCGCAAGACGGCCGAGGATCTCGCGAATCCATGCGCGGTCGCCGGCCAGCTCACGCATTCCGGCAACGTCAATCTTGAGCAGATCGCGGCTCGCCAAGTTTCGGGCTTCGCAGAATTGGCGAAGGCGCCGGGATTCGGCGAGGTCGATGAGCGCGTTTCGCTGGAGGATCGCGAAGACTTCCGCATCCGAACTTGGCATTTCGAAACGACGTTCGAAGAGCTCGGCGCGGAGGCGTTGGAGAATCGCCCACGCGTAGGCCTCGACGTTAAAGAGGAGCTCGCGGTCAGTCTGAGGCTCGGTCGCGAGTTCCTCATCTAAAGCTAGAATTCGGGCGTCTAGGTCCGGGATTTCTGAGCGGTTTCGGCCTTCGCCGCGACTATTGGACGACGACATCGACGACGGCGGAAAGCTCCGGACCGTAGGAGACGTGAGCCCCGTTCGCGAATTGAAGCAGAAGCTTATGCTTGCCCGGCTTCAGATCGAGCGGTGCTTCGGTTTGACCCTTGCCGAAGTGCAAGTGGGTCGCGTCGGCCGGAACGACCTGGCCGGCCGGGATCGCGTCGCCGTCGATGATCAGATGATGGTGGCCGGACGCGGGCGAAACTTCGCCGGCCGGTTTCACTGCGATGCCTTCGGCGCCGAACTTCACGGTGAACTTTTGGGGAATTTTTTGGCCGTTCTTCAGGTTTACGAAGAAGATACGGGCGGCCGATTTCGCGGCGACGTTCGCCGACGTCGGTTCGCCCGGAGCTTTCGGTGCCTTTGGATCGGGCGCTTGGCTGGCGAGCGTGGTGGCGGAACTCAGAATGAGAATCGAGAGGAGAGAAAATTTTTTCATGAGTCGAGACTAACGGGGGCCGCCGGACGTGAAAAGCGGAAACGCGACGCCGCAGGCCCGGCCTCGGTTCAGGCCCATCAGCAGTCTCCGTAACCTCCACAGTATAGAGAGTGTATTTGGTTACCATAATATCTATTATCAGACTCTAAATTGAGACCGAGGATAACCGCAATCCCTCCCTCCGGTCCCGATCCCATTCGGCGATAGACCTCGGGCTTAAGCCTTTTCGGGAAGGATGGATGGGAAAGGTAACGATCGATCGACGCCGCCATCCGGCGGCCGTCCGCGGCGAAGACGCCGTCGACCGGAGTACGGAACTCGGCGTCGACGGAAACCGTGCCGCGCGCCGCGAACGAAATCGGAGCAATCACCGCCCGCGTCGCTTCGGCCACGCCGGTAAAGCCGAGCGCGAGAATGACCGGGTCGACCGGAATTTCGAATTCGCTTCCGGGCTTCGCCCGGCCCGTCACCTTCCTCGAAGGATTTCGTGAAAGCCTGCTTCCCCTTCTCTGAAAATCGAGCTATGACACGTCGTGCCGGCCAGGGGTGTCGAAAAATCGGGGTCACAATGCACCACGTCATTTTCTTCTTCGCTGGAATCGGTTTGGGCGGGCCTCAGGCTTGCGTCTACAACCCCGTCCGCGTGGAGGTCCCCTCCGCGGGACGCTTTTAAGAACGTTCCCTTCCCCTTTTGGAGTTCACCCATGAAGAAGTTCATTCTCCGGTCCACCCTTCTTTGCGGAGCCGCCGTACTGTCCCAGACGGTTTTCGCCGGCGCCCCGATTCGCCTTCACCAAGGCGAAGTCCGTCAGATCACCCTGAACGACGCCCGCACCATCCTGATTTCGTGTAGCCTATACGGCGGTCGCCAGACCTCGACGGAGATTCCGCTCGCGGCCGGACGTTCGACCCAGATCGCCCTTTACGGCGAAAACTTTCCGACTCTCGTGACCTGCGATTCGGCGCGCCCTCAGCCGCCCCGTCCTCGCCCACGTCCGATTCCGCAGCCACCTTACCCGAATCCGAACCCGTACCCGGGTCGCGGAACGGAAGTGGTGATTTACTCGAATAGCGACGCTTGCCAAGGCAACGTCGCCGGCTTCGCGACCCTCCAACCGGGGATCGACGTCACCGACCAATGCCGCTCGCAGCTCCAAAACCCGGGCGCTTCCGCGTGGAGCATCCAAGTCGACGGTCAGTGCCGCGACATCGCGGATACGAACGCGCTCTCGGCTTGCGCCCAGACGGTCGTTCCGCAACGCGCGGACGAGGTCCAGCTCACGATCTTTTCGAACAGCGACGCCTGCTCCGGCAACGTGTCGGGTTCGGCGATCATGCGAAGCGATCTCTCCCAAGCCGATCAGTGCCAAGCTCTCGCTTCCCGCGGGAACGGCGCCGCCTGGTCGGTTCGGGTCGGCAATTCCTGCACGGACATCGCCGATACGAACGTCCTCTCCGCCTGTATGGGCGCCTCGCTTCCGAACGCCCGACCGACGGGCGCGATCGAAGCCGTCATCTACTCGAACAGCGACGCCTGTTCCGGTAACGTGTCCGGCTCGGCCTCACTCATCCCGGACCTCGACCTCCAGGACCAATGCTCGAACCTCACCCGTTTGAACTCGAGCGACGCCGCCTGGTCGATCAAGGTGAACGGACGCTGTACCGACATCGCCGACACCGACGTCGTCTCGGCGTGCCTGAACGTCCGGGTGCCGAGCTACCGCGGCGCTCGCCAAGTCGTGTTCTACTCGAACAGCGACGGGTGCTCCGGCGCGGTCTCCGCGGCCGGCTACATCGATCCCCGGTACTCGACGTTCTCGCAGTGCCAGAACCTCAAGCAGAACGGCGGGCGGAACGCGGCTTGGTCCGTGCGCATCGACGATCGTTGCGTAGACATCCAGGACACGGACATCG
>JAYVXM010000429.1:0-13953 GCA_043785205.1 Bdellovibrionales bacterium | reverse complement strand
TCATCCCTCCGCCGGACGGAGAACGGTTTGTTGGTAGGCCGGAGGATTCGCGTCGCCCCCGCCGAAGCGCCAACGGTAGAGCCGGTCCTCGATTTTTTCGAGGGCATGTTTTACGGAGGTGCGGGGTGTGACTCCCGCGGCGCGTTCGCGGAAGGTTCGGTAGCGCGACTTCACTTCGATTTCCGCCACATAATAACCGTCACTTTCGTCGATATCGAGGGAGCAAACGGCGGTGGCATCCGGTGGCGCGAGCGCGAGAAGCTGCGCGAGTTTAAGGTTGGTGGATTTCTCCAGTTCGGGGTCGTAGTCAAACGCGTGAAGTTTAAAGCGGTAGCGGGGACTCGTTTTATCGATCGTCTTATACATACCTTTCTCCGAAGTGAAGAGACCTCGCAGGGCCGCGAGGGAGAGTCTTCGAGACCCTACGAGGTCTCCGTCGATGTTTATGGTTTTTTCCGGCTGGGCTAAATTCATCCGAATGGGTTCGTCGTCGCGTGCTGCCTCCCTTCATTTTCGAGATTACCGAATGGGATTAAAAACTGTTTTAGGATGAAATAAAAAATATTTAAGCCCTTGGAATCGCTCAGAAATAGCTAAATCAGCGAAACTCCTCGGTGCCCCGCTTGGCGCTTCGGCTTGCGTGAGCGGCGTCCCGATCCGGTCGTGACTAGAAAACGACCGAAAGTTTCGAGATCGAGAAACCGTAATCGGTTCCGCTTCCGTCGGCGCGGATAGCGACGGAGCAGCGATTCCCGGGAATTTCCGTGCTCCACATCCCGTCGGGGTGATCGCCGGTGACTTCCTGGATGAGTTTCCCGCTCTGATCGAAGATCTGAACGAAATCGTAAGTGTCCTCGGTCTTGATGCGCGAAAAGAAGAGCTTCATCTTCTTCGCGCCGTCGACCACGATCGCCGGCATCCCGACGCCGCCGTTGGGGTAGTCGTGCGGACTCTCGAGCTTAAAATCGAAATCGAACCACGTATCGGCGAGGGCGTCCTCGCGCGAGGTCGATCGGTTACGGGCCGCCACGAACCCGTGGGGGACCGGAGCGGTCGACGTGTCGGGGAGACCGTCGTCCGCCACGTAATCGATCGCGACCGATTCGTTGTCGCCCCGGGCGAAATCGAGATTGTAAAAGACGATCGCATTTCGGTCGTGGTCATAATACCAAAGACCGCCGCTCTCTTTCGGCCCCGCCGGAAGCGGGATTCCGTGAAAGAGGATCTGAAGGGTCGAAGTTTTCGGACGCTTCCCGAGGCGAATTTCCGCCCGAAAAATCTGCTGGACGATCTCATTCCCGATTTTTCCGAGGTTCGTGCCGAAACCCTGGTCGCAAATCGAGTAGGGGCGCCCGATTTTTCCGTTCAGAACGAAGGCCTCGAATGGGCTGCCGACGTAGGTAAACGGAAGTTCTTCCGTCCGGCAACCGCCGGGTGGCGCGATGTCGGTCGCGGCGAGAACCGGATACACGAAGAGTGGACGGTCCCCGATGGTCGCGCGGAACTGACTCAGAAAAGTCGGGGCGTCGATCGAGCTCTGCTCCGGAGCGTCGGAAACGATGAGCACGGCGATCGGCGTATCCTTGCGCAAAAAGTCGGGATGCGCGTTGAGAGCCTTGAGGATCGGGTCGAACGTCTTCTCCGTTCCGGAGCCCATCGTTCCGAGGTGCGAAACCGCGGTCCCGAACGTCAGCGCCGGGTTCGGATCGGTGTAATCGAATGGATGATCGAACCCTATGTAGGGGATGTCCGCGATATCCGTCGAAACCAGCCCCATCTTCCAGGAAACCTTTTTCGTTAGAAAGTCCTGCATGAAAACGCCGGTATTCCGAATCACGTTATTCTGGTGGATATCCATCGACGGACTATTGTCGATGACCCAGAGAATATCGATTCCGCCCGCCGAACGGAGTTCCTTCACGTTCACCGCGAGGTGCGTGTCGGAGTCCTTCTGGGGAAGGTAGTAAAGGAAGTCGCCGTGTTTACCGCAGCCGGCGAGGAGCGCGAGCGCGCACACGAACGAAAAGATCCTCGCGGCGTCCCCCGCGCGGGTCATGGGCGCTCCGCCACTTCGGTGGCTTTCGCTCCGCCGAAGGTATAGCCGATATCGAGGTGACCGAGGCTATGGCGTTCGAAGCTCGAGGATTTCAGCCGGTTTTCCTCGAAGAATTCGTTCTCGAGCCCGATTCGAACGTCGAAGTGCCGCCCGGCCCAGAATACGAAGCCGACGTCGAGATCGCCGGAAGGCGCGCCGCCGAACTGGGTGGTGACGAGTCCCGGCCCGATCGCGACGTATTGGTCGAAGTAGAAGGTCTCTTCCATGCTGACGCGGAACTTTCCGTAGAACACATTATAGGCCGCTAGAAGATGCGCGCGGCTTTTCACGTACGCGGTATCGGGGAGGATGCCTTCGGAATTCATGAGGCGATTCGCGTCGGACGTGAAGGAGTTGAATCCGTAGGCACCGCCGAGGTTCAGGCTCCATCGATCGCTCAGATGGTAACGAAAATCGGCGTTTAGCTGGGACATGTTTAGATAGCTCGAGCCGGTGAAATTCCGGGCGGCGCCGAGACTCACGCCGAAGCGTCCCTTGAGCGGATTGAAGCGCGATTGGACGACGTAGAGCTTTTCCTTCGTGACGCCTTCCGGAGGCCGGTTCGCGGGCGCCTGAAGATCGTCGAGCTGGGATTCGAGGGAGGAGTCGTTCGCGACGGGTTCGGCGAATGCGGGGACGGAGTGGAGCGCGAGCGCGGCGGTGAAGGCGAAGAGCGTGCGTTTCATCGGCGGAAGCCTTTCGCGATCGTGATTGCGGTCACGTAGTTTTTACAGTCGGTATTCGCGGTCGGGCTGGTGGCGCCGCAGACGAGGAACGGAAAGTCGAACTTCTTCCCGATCTCGGTGGCGGGAATAGCCGTCCAGCGAATGTCGAAGAGGTGGGCGCGAATTCCCGGAGTCGTGAGCGGGATTTCGGTAAGGGTCAGCGTCCCGACCGGCATCGTGTTCGGGAGATGAATCTCCGGAGCGCGCTCGCCGTTCAGATCATCGACCCGGATCGTGAAATCGACGGTCGTCGGACCCTGGGTCAGCGTCGGCGGGTAGGAGACCACCGGCGCGATTCGCGTATCCGCGACGGTGAGGGCCGCCGTTAGCGACTGGGTTTCGCCGGAAGGGATACGGATCTGATACTCGATCGTGTATACCTTTTCGTAACGTCCGGTCGTCGGGTTCAGCGTGTCGTTCAAGCTGACGGCATCGTACGGTATGGCGTAAGTGATCTCGAAGAGATTCGGCGACGTTCCCGCGGCGGCGGTCACTCCGGACGGCGCGCCTTTGATCAGAATTTGGAACGGACCCTGCGGAAAATCCGCGCTGGCGACGGTGAGCGTCGCGTGAAGGAGATCGCCTTCATTGGCGGTCGTCGGCACGCTCGGGAACTGGAGGTCGAGCGGTCGGGGCGTGTTTCTTACCGTAATGAGCAGATTGCGGCGCTTGACGACCGTTACGGGATCTTCGGCCTTGCGAAGGGTCGCTTCGATATTAAGGACTTTATAGGTCCGGGAAGGATCCTTCGCCGTGTCGACCGTGCCGTAGTCGGGCGTGTAGGTCAGCGTCGTCTTATCGGCATCGTACACGGCGCCGGCGGGGAGTCCGACGGCGGGCGTAGAGACGCTGTCACTCGCAGTGGTGAAAGAGAATGACGGCGTTCCCGAGTCCCCGAAAAAGCCCCGAATGATCGCGCTACAGGCCTTGCCTTCATCGCACTCGAGGAAGGGAGGCATGTCGATGTCGGCGACCGGTGCCGGGTCGGTCGGCCGAGGCTGTTCGAGGAAGAATTTTCCCGACTTCGGATAGGGATTTTGGCTGCATCCCGCGAGCGCCGCGAGGAATACGAAAAACAACGACGAGTGGACCAAGAAATTCATTTTCATTGACCGAGCCCTATTTTCTGCGCGGGCTGGCCGAGATCGCGTTACCGAGTTCCTTGGTTTCGCGCCCTCCTCGATCCGTACCCTGCAAGCGTATCGGAACATAGGGCTTTCCTACCGTCAACTCCCCCACCGCGCGGAAACTGAAACGCGTCGCGCTAAGAGGCGAAAATGCACGAGCCACGGTTCTTCGACGGAGAACCGTGGCTCGCGCGAATGAGAAGCGGCTCGGTTTAGTTATCCGGTTTTCGATTCATGCTTCGAGTCGTGCTTGGCGTTCGAATCGCCTACGAGACGGCCGAAAAAGCCGGGCTTCGCGCCGCTCGCCGTCGAAGCGCCGATCTTGATCTGGCGCGGTTTCGCGGTCGCGGCCTTCGGAACGTAGATCCGAAGAAGTCCGTGCTCGTAGTTCGCCTCGATTTTCTCGCCGTCGACACCGGCGGGGAGCGAAAAGCTCCGCATAAACGATCCGAAACGCCGTTCCGTGTAATAAGTCCCGTCACGGGTCTGTTTTTCCTTCGCGCGGCGCTCACCGGAGACGGTGAGCTGCTGATCGACGACCTCGAGTTTGATTTGGTCCTCGGGTACGCCCGGCATTTCCAGGGTCAAGAGATAGTGATCTTCGGTCTCTTCGACCTCGCACGCCGGATTCCACGCGGCTTCGCGACGCGCGGCGGTCGGGGTCCAGAAGTCATCGAAAAGATTCCAAACGGCGGTGTCTCGGTTACTCATATCGGTTTCCTCCTTGGGGATAAAGTTTAGGAGCGGACTAGCGCTCTTTTCTAAGATGGGATCGGTTTCGGCACCGTCAAGGCAAGAAAATCGTCAAGGAAAGAAAATCCGTTTTTTAAAGGCACCCCATTAATTTTTTTTAAAAAAAAGCGCGAGTCCTTGAATCGAAAGGAACTCGCGCCTGGGGTGGTAAAGATCGGAGATTGAAAATTAGTGGAAGCCGTAGCTGCGAGCCGAGCTCTCGGTCCGGTCGCTCCCCTGGACCTTCACGATCTTGTTGTAGATCCCGATCATGAGGAATGACGGAGCCCACATGCCGATGAAGTTCGCGAGTTCCTTCTTCTCCGTAAAGAGTTGAAGGCCCGCGGACACGGCCATGCTGCCGACGGCGAAGCCGAGCCAAGTGATCGACGGCGCCTTCGCGGTTTGGTGTTCGACCGTCTTCGTGAGTTTGCCTTCTTTATTGGCGGTCATTCCGGCGGACGGGTCAAAGGAACTCTTCAGCGTATCATTCAAGTTTTCGGTAATCATCGTTCTCTCCGTAAGTGAAAGGGTGGATAGGTTCGAATCCCATCTAGGGGTGCAATGTGCGTACCGAGGTGAAAGGACGCTATCCTGATGAAAGCGGTTTCATGTCAATCACGCACTCGACGGTCTGGCTCCCCTCCGGCGCGCGAGCATCGACGGCTTCGCGGCTGCGCAGCTCGACCCTCAGCGCGTTTCCGTAGTAGAGCGCGACGGTTTCCGGCGAAGTCGAAAACGGCGGTCCGGTCGGGTCCGCGGGCGTCCGCTCGAGCACGAGCTGCCGAAATTCGAAGCGCGGATTCCGAAGCGAGAGCGCGAGGAGACCGAGCAAGTGGCGCGCGTAGTTCGGCTGGACATCGGGCGGTAGCGCGATGAGCGCCGCGCGGTCGTAAACGGCGTCCACTTCGCCGAGCTGATCAGCGGTGAGATCGAAGAAGTCGCCGCCGAAGAGGGTGATCGACGGAGCCCGGTAAATTTGGAAGGGGCCGTCGGGGGTCACGTCGGGAACGATTTCGTGCTCGCGAAAGAAGGCTTCGCACGCCGTCGAACTCCGCTCGCAGCCCACGACGTCGTGCCCTTCGTCGAGTAGCCATTTCAAATCGAGACTCTTTCCGCAAAGCGGAACGAAGATGCGGCCGCGGGGGCGCGCGGAATACCAGGCGACGAGCGCCGGTTCGACTTCGGTTTGATGCCATCCGATCTCGCCCCGTTCCCAGCGGCCTTGCCAAAATTTCGCATCGGTCATACCTGCGAATTTAGAGCGCGATCAGAGCGAGAAGCAAGCCGGAATCCGCGCTTTCAGTCCGGCCAGCACGGTCGGAAAGGCGGCGCCCCTCGCACGCATTGTCGACCAGTAGCGCCCGAAGGCCGTTTCGAGCCGATCGCTCGGATGAAGCGAGATGAGGCGACTCATGATGAAGAGGCCGAGGTCGAGGTTCGAGTAGGCGTTTAAAATCGTGCGCTCCGGATTCCCGGAGGACGTTCCCGAGGCGTAATCCGCGAGAGCCATTTTCCGGTCGTTCTCCCATGAAATCTCCCCGTTCGCGTAGTGGTAGCTCACGACGTCGCCGTACGAGAGTTGAAGGAGGCCTTCCGAACGGATTTGCTGGCCGGTGACCGAATCGATGGAAAGCGTCGTCTCGCGGTAAATCGCGGTACGGAGGCGTCCTGATTCGGGGCCGGCGATCGAATCGAGGAGAGCGGACCAGAATTTTTCGCGGGTTCCCCGGGTCAGGGCGTGCCACGTCGGACAGACCGTCGTCATCGCCGCGTCGGGAAGCCCGAGGAGGGCGGGATAGTCGCCGGCCACTCTCGCTTCGACATGCGCCGAATACTCGGCCGTCCAGCCGCGTAGAACCTGGCCGAAGGGCTCGGGAGTCGGCGATACGGTCGGCGAGGGCGAGCCCGAAGGGCGGGGGACCGGCGGATCGATTTGGGCCGCCGAAGCGCTGCCGCCGGAAAACGCGCGCCCGCAACCGCTCAGCGCGAGGAAAATCAGCAGTCCCAAACCAGCAACCGACCGACGGGCGACTCCATCTTGCATCTCTCATTACACTGAACGAGTCGACGGCACGGAAAAAGAGGCAGAGTTTTCCTAGCGCCCGGGGAGCCGCTCGGGAAGCGGTTCCCGGATGAGCGTTAATTGAAGAAGTCGGGGTCGGTGATTTTACGTCCGCATAGCGAGCGATTCTTCTCGAACTCGAGCTGGGCGCTCTCGACCATGCGGTCGAAATCCCGGAGGACTTCGCAGGCGGGCCGGAGCTCCTTTTTCGATTTCACGCCGAACTCGACGTTATCGGCGTCGATTTCGAAGGGCAGGCCGATCGTGTCCGCCTTGCCCGAGCAGCTCCGGAGCATGCCGCACATCTTCTTATAATCGTCGGAAAACCGACGTTTTCCGCGCTGGTCTTCGAGTCCGAGCTGAAATCCGAGGACGCAGTCGCGGAAGATGGGATAGAGGTGGTGCTCGAAGTACCCCGGCTGAGCGGGGAAATTTTCGGGCGATTTCAGATCGTTCTTAATATCGCGGATATTCCCCTCGCGATAGCGGGCGAGTTTCGCGAGGACATGGCTATGGATATAGCTCGTCTTTGGATTGAAGGTGTTAAAGGCCGCGAACATTCCGTCGAGGTTTCGGAAGCGATCCGCCTTCACGTTAATGTCGAGGTTCGCGAGGTCCGCGGCCGACACGTTCGCGTGCGCTTCCGAAGCGGAAGCGAGGACGCGGGTACGAAGTTCGTGCGCGGCCATCGTCGTGAGGTTCCGCATCGTCGGCGTGATGCGGGGATCGGTATCTTTACCGAGGAGCCGGAAATACTCGTCTAGGACGACGTTCAGTTTGATCGGTTTGAATTGGTCGCGAAGGGCGGCGTTCTGACTCTTGAGGGCGGCGATCGTCGCCTTGTCGAAGGTGCCCATCTTCTTGAAATTGGCGTCGAAGTTTTCGATCTTGGTTTGCAAGTCGCCCTGAAGGCTCGCCATGGCCTCGACGAGTTCGAAATTATCCGGCTTCATATTTTTTTTCACGTAGGCCAGGACGCCGATATTGAAGGCCGAAATCCCATTTTCGTCGTAGTTTTTCTTGTGGGCACTGCCCGCCACGGACGAGTCCGGCGCGGCGGGGGCGTCCACGCCGTAGAGGAGTTCGTACATGCTCAGACTCCGGATTTTTCCCGGAACTGGAAAACTATTCTCACGGCCGCCGCCGAAGAGGTGGTTATGGAGGTCGGTGACTTCGTCGGCCGAACCGATCGAGGACTCGAGTCCATTGAAGAAATCGACTTGCTTCGCGAGCGACGGCGGCGCGGCCGCGTCGCAGTCCGGACAAGGCGCTCCGGCGCCGGATCCCGACGAGGCGTCCTTCTCGTTATCGGAATAAGTCTTACACCCGACCCGCTGAACCGCCATCAGCTGGCAGACGTAGTTCCCGAACTTGTCCGGCTCGTCGAAGTTTAGGGAGGCGAGCGCGTCCTCCATTTCCTTGATTTGGTGTTTACCCGAGCCGATGCTGCCGATCAGATTTTGGAGCGGCTTCGCGACGAGCGCGCTAACGAGGCCGGCCCAGGGCGTCCCGAGGACCTCGGCCGCGCCGAGCGCCGTCGATACGAGTCCGTTGGCGAACCGAAGCGCGGTCGGGCGCATCCCGCATTTATCGTTCTGCGGAGTTGGACTCGTCAATTGTTCGAGCGTGGCCGAGACGCTCGTGAAGGCTTGCTGGAGCGCTTCCTGGGTATTCTTTTTCTGGCCCTCGTTCCGCTGGTAGTGGTTCACCAGCTCGTCCATTTTTTTCGAGGCCGCGAATGGCGTGTTCGCCGAGCAACTCGTGATCCAGGTCTGGCTGATCGGGGAGCCGACGGGGACCGAACTCGGCGCGGCGACCGTGGCCTTGTCGTAGAGGCCGAGGTGGACGCAGCTTCCGTAGGCATCGTCGGCGGCCTGTTCGCCGGTGCCCGGCGACTTCGCGTTGGCGGCGTCGTAAGCCGCCCGACGAGTTTTATAGCATTCGGCGTAAATCTTCGCGTAGGCGAGTCCGCCGGTCCCGCCGATCCCGGACGCCGCGATCAGCGCGGCCGGCGCGTTCGCGTTTGCGGTGTAGCCGAGGACGGAATTCGCGTGGTTGAAGTACGCTTCGACGACGTCGCCGAATTCGTCCACGGTATTCGTACAGGCGATCTTCTTCCCGTTCGTCGTGAAATCGGCGAAAAAATGGCTCGGCGGAACGATCGTCGTCGCGATTTCGGAAATGAGGCTCGTGACGTCGCGACTGATCGCCGGCAGTCCGGCGCAGGCCGCGTCCTTTTTTTGCTTCTCCTCGAGGGCGGTCAAATCCGTCTGGAGCGAACGCGCGAGCTGTTGCATGAGACCGCCGGTGACGGAGTCCTTCTTCCCGTAAGGACAATTCGTCGTGCCGATATCGTCTGCGCGAGAGGGCGGAACGACGGCGATCAGGAAGAGAAGAAGGAGAAGAGGTTGCGAGCCGCTCATGGATTGGATTTCCCGTCTTTAGCGCCGCGCTTGAACGCGCCGACCAGGGTTTCGAAATCTTGATCGAGTTTTTTTCGTTGGTCGGCGGTAAATTTCTTCGGCGCCGTGAGCTGAAACACCCAGATGCCCGCGCTCTCGTCGCCGTTTTCCTCGTGGGCCGCGATGCCGACGGAAATCTTTCCGGCTTTCAGCGTCGGGTGGAGAAATTTCACGGAATGGCGACAGGCCGCGAAGTCCTTCTCGTGAAACGAGCGGGCGAGCTGCTTGCAGTAGACTTCTTCGCGAACGTCCGGAAGGAGCGCGGCTCCGGAGTGGTCTTCGACGAGCGTGACGATGGCGTCGGTGCCCCGGTGGGCGAAGAGCCCGACCTTCCCGAGCGCGAGCGGCGCGGAGCTCTGATAGGACCAAACCGTGGAGTCAAAGGGGACTTTCGCGAGCGCGTTTTCGGCGAGGGAGGCTCGCGCCGAGGGCAAGGATCCGAACGCCGCGACCATTCCCAGAATCCCGAAGAACCTCTTCATTCGTACCCGCTTCCGGGCGACGGATCGCCCTCCGTAATTTTATAGGCGCGCGCCTAGTATGGAAAGAATTTCAAACCGTCCCCGAGCGACGAAGGTTTGGCGCCGCCCCGCACGCGGATCACTTAGGCCCTTGATAGCATTGGATTTCGCTCCGTGTCGCGAGTCCGTTCTATTTCCTTTATTTAAGGGGGAGGTCGGCCTATCCTCGCCGCCAGATGCTAAAAACAACCCCGACGCTTATCGTTTCGAGTTTGGTTTGGATTTGCAGTGCCTCGTCCGCCGCGCCCGTCGCGGTTTCCGAAGCGGGAAATTACCATGTCGTCACGGCGAATCTTTCGCGATCCGCGCGACCGGCCCAGGCCGATCTCGCCGATCTTGCGCAACAAGGATTTCGGACGATTATCGACCTCGAGAACGACGCCGACGCGATCGCCCAGGAAAGACAATGGGCCGCGGACCTCGGTCTTCGCTTTATCTCGTCGCCGATCGATTCGTTCCAGCCGGTCGATGCTCAGCAAATCGACGGCCTTCTCCAGCTTCTCCAGCGCCGGGATCTTTCGAAGGTACTCGTCCATTGCCAAGCGGGGAAAGATCGGACCGGGATGATCATCGGTCTTTACCGAGTTCTGGTCCAGCACTGGCAGCCCGCGGACGCCTACTCCGAAATGCTCTACTTCGGGTTCACGCCCGGGCTTCGCGAGCTCGACGATTTTTATAAGAATCGGACCGGATGGCACCCGGTGTTTCGCGCCCCCATCCCGCAATATCAGTAGTCGAACGGCCCGCGATCGAGGCGATAGAGGAGCCAGTTCGCCTCGTACTTCATGGCGTGAACGAGCTTCGAGACCGATCCGCGGGTTTTGCCGAGCGATTCGTTGAGGTTTTTTCCGAGTTTGGCCGCGAGCGCGTCTTCGCTGAGAGCGGCGACGTCCCGGACGAGCTTTTTGAATTCGGGGTCGGCCTGACGTAGATCCGCGCGATGCTCGATGCGGTCCCAGGGTTTGTCCGGCATATTGAAATGCATATTATGAGCGTCCCGCCAGATGCCCATTCGGGCCCGGGTAGCGGGCTGATTTAGGAGATCGCCGAGATCGAACATATAGAGCGTGTCGGCGTCCCGGCTCAGATTCGCGATGTTGAGATCCGTTTGCTGGAAGATCCGCCAGAAAATTTTCCAGTCCGCGTATAGGCGGGGCCAATCGCCGGAATTGAGGATTTTTCCGAGCTCGATCGCGGAAGGCGTTTTTCCCGGGTGGAGGCGCGCGAATTCGTCGAGGGGGCTGATGAGTCCGGTTTTTCCGCGTTGGAGAATGCCGGGGTGCGTGATGAGAAAGGTTTCGCCCAGGGGGATCTCGATGCCCGCATCGAAGTAGGAGGAGGGCGCGATGAATTTCTCGAGCTGGAAGTTTTCCGCGATATGGGTCGCGAGGACCGCCATTTTCGGATCGTCGAAGATCTCGAACCGTAGATCGGCGCGGCGGGGCGCCTCCTTGAAGTAATAGGTTTGTCCTTCGGGAAAACGGAGCTCGTAGATCTTCGTCCCGTCCGCCCGAATTTTCACGACGGCGGCGGAAAATACGCTGCCCCTTTCGAGGAATTTCGAGCAGGTGGCCCGGAAGGCGCGCGAACTCACGACCGGTTCGGCGGACGCGCTCGCGCCGACCGATACCGCGAGCAGCAGGATAAACCCCGAAAGCGGGGGAAGATGGATCATCGTACAGAACGGATCGGCAAATCGACCCGGCGCCGTTAAGGAAGTCGGTGGAGATGACGCGCGAGCGCGCCAAAAAACCGACGACTTTCCTGCAGAGGGGTTAGGATGGACCTATGGAAAATCCCGGCGTTCTTCGGCAGGTCACTTACCCGCGCACCCCCTGGAAAAATGGTCGTGGATTCACCGCCCAAATCGCGATCGAGCCCTCCGGAGCCACTCTTCAGGCGGGAAATTACGCCTGGAGGATCAGCCTGACGACCGTCGCGGAAGCGGGTCCGTTCTCACTCTTTCCCGACTACGACCGGACCCTCGTCCTCCTTTCAGGTGAGGGAATGGGGCTTGAGCATCGGGACGACTTCGGGAAGTCGACTCACTCGGTCGAGTTGGGGTCTTTCGACGTCTATGCGTTTTCGGGTGGAATCGCGACCGAGGGAACGCCCCTCGGCGGTCCGATCGACGATCTGAACCTCTTCCACCGCGCGGGCGAGATCGGCGCGACGGCGGAAATCGTCCGCTTTGCCGCGCGCCCAGTCTGGGAATGGACGCCACCGACGGGCGCGAACTTTCTCGTCGCCGCGCGCGGAGCCTTCGTCGTGAAGCCGGCGGACGGGCCCGCCTATTCGCTCGCGGCCCGGGACGCGTTCCGGCTCGACGTCGAAGCCGGCGGAACCGCCGCGCTTCATCGCGTGGAGTCGGAGTCGCCGGAGGCAGTTCTCGTCGCGGTTCGGTTTCGAAAAATCTCGAATTAGCGCGCGGTCGCGCGTTCCCAGGCTTTCGTCTTTCGATTTCGAAAGAGGACGACCTCGCCCGCGTGGCGATCGGAACGCGCGCATTTGAGGAAATATCCGCCAGTCACTTTTCGCGAACGGATCTTTGAGAGAGCCTCCGCGCATTCCGGACATTTCTCCGACGAGAGCTCCGCTTGCCAGGCGATGCTTTCGCAGCCGGGGGTTGCGCACTTCCAGTACGGCGCGCCCTTAGCGGACATGCGGAGCACGAGCTCGCCGTGCTCCTTCGCGCAAATCGGCAGCGCCCCGGCTTTCCGGGCCCGCTCGGTCGCCTTCGCGAGTTTCGCCTCGGTCGCGGCATCCGGCGGGGCTCCGCGGGATCCGCGCGTAGTGCCGGGGGCGCGCGGGATTTCGCCGAACACCCGGCGCGCATTCGCGAGCGCGGGTTCGAAATAGTCGCGATTCCACTCGATGAGATAGCGCTCCCACGGAAATTTTTTCTCCGCGATCGCGTCGAGCTCCGATTCCATCTTCGCGGTGAACTCCGGATCGACGAGATCGGGAAGCGCCTTCGCGACGGCGGCGTCCGTCGCCATCCCGAGCGCCGTCGGGGCGAGGAAATTCTTCTCGAGCGCGACGTATTCGCGCTCCTTCAGCGTCGCGATCGTCGAAGCGTAAGTGCTCGGCCGGCCGATTCCGCGCTTCTCCATGATCTGGACGAGCTTCGGTTCGGTGTAGCGGGAGGGAGGCTCGGTCGTCCGGCGGTCGACCGCCACGTCCCGGAACGCGAGCATCTGGTCGACGCGTAGGATCGGCAACGATTTTTCATCCTCGGTATTTCGCCAGAATTTCAGGTAGCCCGGATCGCGAACCGTCATTCCGCGCGCGACCCACCGGGTCTCGGCGCAGGCGATCGTCGTCTTCGCGCGCGCGAGGAGCGCCGGCCGGCACTGGCTCGCGACCGAACGTTCCCAGACGAGGCCGTAAATTTTTCTTTGATCGGGGGTGAGTTTCGCCGCCGCGAGTTCCGGGGTGAGCGCCGCTGTCGTCGGACGGATCGCCTCGTGGGCGGCCTGGGCGCCGGCCCGCGCGCGGTGGGTCGCCGGCCGGATCGCCATCGACTCGGGTGAATTCGCGCGGAGCCATTCCGCGACTTCGGCGACGAACTCGGGGCTCAGCTCCGTCGAATCCGTGCGCATGTACGTGATGAGTCCCTTTCCGCCGATTCCTTCGTAAAGTTCCTGGGCGATTTGCATCGTCTTCTTCGGGGAAAACTTGAAGCGCATCCCGGCCGCTTGCTGGAGGCTACTCGTGATGAAGGGCGGCGGCGGGTTCCGGTGCTCGTCCTTGCTCTCGACGCTTGCGACGACGTGAGGGGACTCGCGCGCGATCCGTTCGATCACCCGCGCCGCCGCTTCGGTCCGGATACGGCCAGGTTCCGCGGTGGGTTCTTTTCCGTCGGTTTCCGGCGCTTCGTAGAGTGCCTCGAGACCCTCCCCGTAGCTCGACTTCAGGACCCAATAGTCTTCTGAACGGAAGGCGAGACGCTCCCGCTCCCGCTCGCAAACGAGGTGGAGCGTCGCGGACTGGACGCGGCCCGCGCTCTTCCCGCCGGTCGAGTTCCAGAGGAGGGGACTGACCTCGTAGCCGACGAGCTTATCGAGGCATTGGCGGGCGCGCTGGGCTTCGACGAGTGCGAAGTCGAGCGCGCCGGGATTTCGGATCGCGTTCTTCACGGCCGCTTCGGTAATCTGAGTGTAGGAGACTCGGCAATAGTCGCGGAGCTTCAACTGTTCGACGAGGTGCCAGGCGATCGCCTCTCC
>JAYVXM010000428.1:0-4480 GCA_043785205.1 Bdellovibrionales bacterium | reverse complement strand
CGGATCCTGGGATCCGGCGTCCGCGCCGACGCCGTCGGCGGCGATTGGCTGCGCGAGGTCCGGTATTGGGTTCAATCCGGCGGTAGAGATTTGGCCGGTGAAATCACCGATCGACGGCGATTCGCCGGCAGCTCCGAGTCCGATCGCTTCCGTCGGCATGGCGTCCGGAGTGAACAATTCCGAATCGGGAATAGCCACGGTCGCTTCGGGATCGCGCCGAACTTCGGCGACGGTGAGGGGCGCCAGAACGGGAGCCGGAACCGGAGCGCCTTTCGGCGCCTCGCGGACCGTTTCTTTGGCGGCATCGAACCGCATGCGGAATGGACCGATTTCGACAATATCGCCTTCCTTGAGTAACGCGCGCGTACATTCGATCCCATTTAAACGGATCGGCGCGAAGTCGCTTTGCTTTTCGATGTGCACGCCTTCTTCGGTCTTGCGCACGATGGCGTGCTTACGAGAAACGGCGCGATCCTCAAGACGGATCACGTTTCCTTCCCCACGACCGATCGAAACTTCCTTTTCCAAGGATTGCGAGCGGAGGGTTTCCCCTTCCTTCATGAAAGTCAGCATCGGGAGAGCGTTCATGATTCAGCCCCTCCCCTGGTCATTCGCGAAAGGACGGCCTTCAGTTGGTCTTTCGCCTCGATCAAAGAAGGATTTTCCGAATCTCGGTAAAGAAGGCGAAGGACGGCCTCGAAATGACCCCGGGCCGAATGCAGTTTTCCCGCATCGAAATCCCGCCGTCCCCGATCGAGATGGGATTCGACCTCGTCTTTGATCGCGCTTTCCGATTGCTGTAGATAGCTTCGCGCCAATCCATGTCCCGGATTGATCTGGAGCGCGGTTTCGAACTGCACCCGTGCCCGGAGGTAATTCCGGGACCGAAATTCGCGAAACCCTTCCTGAAAAAAAGTCTCGGAGGCGGCCATCGGGCCGGTGGCAGGCATTGGCGGGAGAAAAGAGGCGAGTTCGCGCTCGATTTCCTTCCTTTCCTTGGCGGCTTTTTTGAGGGCCTCGATTTTCTTGGGGTCTTGGGGTCCTTTTGATTTCGGCGGATCGTACATCAATGCCGCTCCGGCCACGACGACCAGCACGATCCGAATCAACTTTTTTCGTTTTTCGACCACCCCTCCATCGAGTCCCGAGCCGGAACCCAGTCCGGTAATTCCCTGGAGGGCGCTCGCGTCCGCGGCACCCGGAAGCTGAAGTCCGGCGAAGGCCGTCGGCGCGTTCGGATTCGCGATGGACGTGGGAATGGGGACGGCGAGCGCCGGTATCGCGCTTAAACCGGGCCGACCCGCGAGGTGGTCCATTGAAATGGCCTTCGGGGCGGCATTCAACTGTTGAGTTCCAGATTCTTCGGGGACGAATTCAAACGCGGTCTCGCCGACCGTGACGATGTCGCCGGCGCGCAAATCCGCCTCGCGCGTGATCTTTCCGTTCCAGACGACACCGTTTTGGCTTCCGAGATCCGTGAGTTTCCAGCTCCCATTCGGCTGGCGAACGAGTTCCGCGTGGCGCCGAGAGGCCCGAAGATCTCCGATCACGACGTCGTTCTCTTCTCCCCGTCCAATCGAAAATTTCGCCGCCGTCACGACGAAAAGGGACCCCGAGTCCGGGCCGTGCACGACCTTCAGTCGTGCCCGTTCCCCGGATTGCTTGGGAGTCTTCCACTGTCGGAATCGGAGAGCCTTAGGCATCCGTCGCTACTCCTCCTTCCGAATTAGATTGAAGACGAAACATTTCGCGTCGCCGAAGGTCCCGAACGACACGACTTGAATTTGGAAAAGAATCCCGGAGAAGTCGAACTCCTCGGCGGATCCTTCGGTGCCGGGCGCGGCGCGCTCGCAAAGATCCGAAACGAGGGAGCTGAAAGCCTGGTCGCGGCAAACTGCCGTAAGCGCCTGGCCCTCGCTGGATTCGTTCCGTACTCCGGTGATTTCTTCGAAAATCGAATTGATATAGAGGATCTTTCGCTCCTCATCGAGAATGGCCACGCCATTTTTCGAACTGCTGGCGATCGTCCGGAGCGGCCCCGCGAGGTCGCTCGAACTAATCCCACGGGCTCCGTCGGCCCCGGCGCCGATACTTTCATCGTTACGGGGCACTCGCTTCAGGGCCGAGTCGACAAGATCCCAGAGCGGTTCGATTTCCCCGAAGTAAACCGACGGTTTAAATTCGACGTGTTCACCGCGAAGCACTTGGTCGACTTTCTGATTCATTTCCTGGAACGGTCGGAGGGTAATTCGATAGATGAGGTAGAACACGAAGAGTCCAACCACGATGGACAGAACCAAGGTGTGCGCATAAACCAGCCACAGCTCGCCCCCCTCGACCGCCGAGAGGGTGGCGTCGAGAGCCACAACCGCCATCGCACGGGTTTGATTCTTCCCGAGCGCCGGGTTCAAAACTTGGATTGGCTCGATAGCGACGATGGAATCGCTGTCTACTTTGGTTACGAACGCATCTTGTTTTTCCTTCTGAAACAACTTGCTGGCTTTGACGGCGATTCCTGCCGCGCCCGGTGGATTCAGGAAATAGTTCCCCGCTTTGGTCGAAGGCGCGAGAATCCGATTCTCCATATCGATGATGACCGCGACCCGTACACCCCAGGCTTTCTCGAAACTTCCAAGATCGAGTTTCGAATCAGCCTTGGCCGCGATGGCGGCCGTATTTCGCTCCGCGATTTCTCGCGCAATGACTCGAGCGCGCTGAGAAATCTCGCGGTCGACCGCTCGTTCTTGCTCCGCCATGAGGGGTGAAAGCGAAATGAAGAGATTTAGAGCTAAATAGAGGCCGAAAAGTGATCCAATCACGATCCGCCACTCGTAACGCTCATTAAAACTAAAAAAATAAGGCAGCACGTAACGGTCAAAATGATATTTGATTTTACCGAGAGGATCCTTCGGCATCGGGGCGTCCTCCGCCGTCGAGTCGACGAAGAGCGGGGCGGCCGGGGCCGGGGCCGGGGCGGTCGGGGAGGATGGAAAGGCGACGACGTTCGATTTCGGCGCGGCGAGGGCCGGCGCACTGCTGGTAAGTTCGAGTACGAATTCACCGACGCTGATGCGATCGCCGGCCTGGATGTCCCGCTTCGCGGAAAGCTTGCCGTTCACGAACGTGCCGTTCGAGGATCCCTGATCCTCGACCGCGACGCGCGTGTTGTCCACGACGAGGACGCAATGGCGCTTCGAGACGTTCCCCGACTCGAGAACGATCTGGTTCTGGGAATGGCGGCCGATCGAAAACGTTCCGGCTCCGACGGCAAAGGAAGACCCGCGCGCGGGTTGCGCGTTCGAAGGTCCAGCGATGACCGTCAACCGATACATAACTCATCTCCCGGAATGATCCCGAGTCGTGCGACGCTTCCCGCAGGAAGTTCGAGCGCTTCGTGAGCTTTCCCATCTCCGAGCGGAAGAAGTTTCCACGGACGCACGGAACCGTGCGCCGAGGTCACCACTTTTCGCTCGCCCTCCTTCGCGTGAACCACGCGGAGGAAAACAACGTCGATCGGCATCGACATGAACCACATGTGGATGCTCGTGCAGTTCGGAAAGAGAATTCCCTCTCCCGAATCCGCGCGAGTTTTCCCGATCCATCCGCGAAGCCTTGAAATAAAAGACTCCGCGACAAGACACTTATCGGAAATAATCCTGTGATCTTTTAGGTTTATGAGGCGTACCGACCGATTCATGCGCCGCTTCCCGTCCACTTTTTGACGCCGACGCGAAACCCGACCGTCACTGGCCCGCCTTGCCGGTGAAAAAGGCCAATACGAACGGTCCCGCGACCATCAGGAGCACCGCCGGAAGCAGGAAAAGCACGCTCGGGAGTAAGACTTTTGACGCCGCCTTGGCGCCTTCCTTCTCGGCGCGAAGGAGCCGCTCGGACCGGATTTGATCCGATTGCTGACGAAGGATCTTTCCGATCGAGGCGCCCATCTGATCGGCCGAGATCAGAATGGCGACGAAACTGTTCACTTCCGTCATCCCGATCCGAGTCGACATTTCTCGGAGCGCGTCCGAACGCGACGACCCGACCTTGATCTCGCGGAGCATCTGGGCGAGCTCGTCGACGAGCGGACTCGACGCCGCCTTTTCGACGACCTTCTGGATCGCACCGATAAAATCGAGGCCCGCCTCCGTGGAGAGGGAAAGAAGATCGACGATGAACGGCATCGATCGAATGATGGCTTTTTGTCGTTTGGTGGTAAGGCTTTTCATCCAGAAATCCGGATAAAAGAAACCCGCGGCCCCGGAAATGAGGATCGTATACCACTTCAAGTCGAGCATCCCGAGCGCGTTCAGGATCAAGCCGACGAGCGGAAAAAAAACGACGAGGAAAAACTTATACGCGATAAACTCGTCAGGGGTGAGTTCCTCGCGGAGACCGGCCGAAATGAGCCGACGGCGATAGAGGATGCGCTTGCTGTCCCACATCTTCTTTCCGCGAACCATCGGAACCACGTACTGAGTGA
>JAYVXM010000427.1:0-4495 GCA_043785205.1 Bdellovibrionales bacterium | reverse complement strand
AAACGCGAGATCTGGCGCCGCGACGAAGGAAAATGCACCCGCTGCGAATCGAGGCATGCGCTCGAAATCGATCACATTCTCCCTTTCGCCTGCGGCGGAGAAACCACCGCGGAAAACTTGCGCCTCCTTTGCCGATCTTGCAATCAAGCAGTGGCAAGAAAGACGTTCGGCTAAACCGAAAGGCGCACCGAAAACGGGCGCGACGCACCTCGCTGAATTCATTTTCTAGATATTAAAGAACCTCGAACTCTAAACGCGGCGATACGTGAGGTAAAGCTCGTCCCGCAACCGCTTCACTCGCAGGAGTTTCAGCGGCTGGCCCTTCCCCGCCGGAAATCCTTCGCCGTCGACGAGCGTCGGCGCGGCGGACCCGCCGAGGATCCACGGCGTAAGCGTCACGTGAAGTTCATCGAGGAGCCCCTCCGCTACGAAATCCCACATCACCGCTCCGCCGCCTTCGACGAGAAGCCGACGGATTCCGAGCCGCTCAAGTTCGGCGGCGATCTGGGAGGCGGTCGGTTTTTTCGGATCGAGGAGAACGAGGTCGGCGACCTTCGCGATCGCGCGGCGACGCGCGAGCGGCGCGCGGGTGCTCGCGAACAGGAGCCGCTTCGTATCGTCCGCGCGGAAAAACGGCCAGTCCGTCGATATTCCTTCGAGCGCAGAGCTCAAAACGACGTTCAGCGGCGCGGTTTTCGCCCCCTTCACCCGAAGCGGCCCCCGGAACGAACGAAGGGTCGACGCCCCCATGAGAATCGCGTCCGCTTTCTTGCGAAGGACCTGCATCTGGCGGCGGTCGGCCGGCGTGCCGAGGTTGAAATGCCCGCGATCGGCGCTGGCGATCTTTCCGTCGAGGGACGTGGCGAGGTTCGAAAAGATGAAGAGCTTACGGCTTCGCACGGTGGGCCCTCATGAAATCGAAATAACCGAGGATCCGATCGATTTCGGCGTCCGCGAGCTGGGGAAACGGCGGCATCTTATCTTTCGCGCGGAACGCGAGCGGATTCCGGATGAACGCCTTCAGTACCGCGCGGTCCCAGTACTCCGTCACGGATTTCGGAGTGTTCAATTCCGGTCCGAGGTCCCCGCCCTGGAGATTGATCGAATGGCAGCGGATGCACGAGTCCTTGAAGGTGAGAAAACCCTTCATCACGTCGGAGTCGGCCTTCTCGCCCGCGGGATAGAGTTTCGCGTATTTCTTCGCGAACTCGACGACCTCGATTTTCACGAGCTGATACGGCCACGGCACGGCGTTTTCGAGCGCCTTCCCCTCTTCCCAAACCACGTAGTACGGACCCGGATCGACCAGCGCCTTCCCCTGTTCGACGCGGCCGAAGTGTCCGGCGGCCGTGCCGTGCTCCTGGAACGTAAGCACCGCGGAATGGTTTCGGAGCTGGGCGAACGAGGTATTCGGCGAGTAGCTATCCTTCGCCGTGAAGACGATCTCGTCGCTCGCCGACTTCGGATCGAGACCGGCGAGCTCGAGCACTTCCGCGAGCCGGTAGCCGTCGAAGGTCTTTTTCTGGTGATAGACCGGATCGTCGATCGTGACCGTGACCGCCTTCAGCTTCACGCCGAGCTCCTTCCGGGAAAATACCTTCGCCGTATCCCGGACGACGATCGTGAGCGAGTCGTCCGCCGCGAAGGCGGGCGTCGCGACCCAAGCGAGTACGAGCGAGAGAATCCGGAGCGGCGGGCGTATGCGTTTCATATCGCTAGAGACTAGCGAACCCCAGTCCAGATGCAAGTCACCTCGTCGGGTGGCCGTCCACCTACGGATCTGAAAATCAAGTGAGTCGGCTTAAGCGCGTCTAACCGCTTACTGGTGATGATGGAAAACGGACTCGATGATCTTCGGATCGCGAATCGCCACGACGCTGTTCTTCGAGAGGAAGCGGGTCGTGAGGAGACCGAAGAGTCCGGCGAAACCGAGGAAGCCGGTGACTTCGATCCAACTGATTTCGGGACCGTTCTTGAAGAATTCGGGCTGGACGATCCAGATCAAATCGATCCACTGGGCGAAGAGCATCCAGATCGAGACCCACATGAGGCGCGACTGGCTCCGCTTCGCTTCCCGCGGAAGGAGGGCGAAGAACGGCACCATGAATTTTCCGACGAGCAGGAAAACCGAGACGACCTTCCAGCTTCCGACCATGCGGTGCATGAAATACGAGGTTTCTTCGGGAAGGTTCGCATACCAGATCAGCATGAACTGGCTGAACGCGATATAGGCCCAGAAAATCGTGAAGGCGAATAGGAACTTTCCGCAATCATGGAGGTGGTTCGCGTTCACGATGTCCTTGAGCATCCCGTTCCGGAGAAGCACGATCGTGAAGATCGTCATCATCGCGAGCGCGGACGTGAAGAGGCCCGCGAAAAGGTAGACTCCGAACATCGTCGAGAAGAAATGCGGATCGAGCGACATGAGGAGGTCGATCGCGGACATGGTGTAAGAGAGCGCGAAGACGATGAGGAACATCGGAGCCACGACTTTATTCCGGTTCGTGTGGACGATATCGCCGTCCTTGTCCTGGGCGACGGAATTTCCAACCAGCTTCGCGCGGAAGAAGAACCAGAGCGCGATCGCGACGAGGTTCCGAACGACGAAGAACGTGACGTTCAGGTAGGACGCCTTATGCTCGAGGACGAGGTCCCCTTTCACGTGCTCGGGGTGGGCCCAGACGAAAAGGTGAGGAATGCCCGCGAAGGCGATCGCGAGGAAACCGAGGAGGACGACCGGAAGGTAGGAGCCGAAGCTTTCCGCGATCCGGCGAACCGGCGCCGACCACATCGCGCTCGTCGCGTACTGAATCGCGCAGATGAAGAGTCCCCCGAGCGCGAGGCTCATGAAGTAGAAGTGGTTCAGAAGGAACGAAGCCCATCCCCGCTCGGCGTTCGTGAAAATTCCGACCGCGAGTCCGGCGAACCCGACGACCACCATGGCGATGAAGAGCGTCGTCGTCGACGAGGCGAGTTTCAGGGGGCCGGGATGCCGTACCGTTTCGATTCCGTGAGCCGCTGCTGCTTGAGCCATGTTCTCTCTTCCCTTTTTAATTCGAGGCGGACTTCAGATCTTCGGCGCTCGGTTTTTTCGAACGCTGGAGCGCGCGGATGTAGTGCACGACCGCCCAACGGTCTTCCGGACGGATCTGTCCCGCATAGCTGCTCATCAGGTTTTGGCCGCGGGTGATGATGAAATAGATATTTCCGTCGGGATACCCGCGGATCTTATCGCTCTGGAGAGAAGGTGGACGCGGAAACTTCGGAATGATGTAGCCATCACCTTCGCCGGCCGGGCCGTGACAGACTACGCAAGTATTCATGTAAACATGTCGACCGCGCTCGAGAACAGCGGACGTCCGGAGGAGCGGATTCAGGTAGGTCTTCCCCGCCTCTTCCATCGTCATCGTTTCCGGCATCGTATGCTGACCGCGAGCGACCGTACCCGGAACCGGCGGCTTCATCCCCGGTTGCTGGTACTTCAAGCCCTTCGTCCAGTACATGTCCGGCATATAGATGAAATAATTGCTTTCATGCTTCCCGCATCCGGCAAGGGCAAGCGTCGTGAGTGCCGTCAGGACGACCGTGACTCGCTTTTTCATTCGAACCACCCCCGGGCTTCGACGCTCTTCACGTCTTTCGCTCCGGCGCTCGCGAGGATATTCTTCGCTTCGGTTTCGTCGAAGGTCTTGAACTTCGCGAGACGCGCCTTGTACTTCGCGATTTCGCCGTCGTCCATCTCCTCGAGCTCGTCCGCCGTCTTGAGCGCCGGAGCGTCGATCATGATCGCGAATCGATCGCGCGTGATGTTATTGTCGAATGCGCGCTTCTTCGTGTTCGGCATGCCATTGAAGAGGAACATTCCGCCGACCGTCGCGAGACCGGCGAAGAGAACCGTCAGTTCGAAGAAGATCGGCACGAACGCGGGCCAGGACCAGAAGGGCTTTCCACCGACGTTCAGCGGCCAGTTGATCACGCTCGTCCAGCCCTGAAGGAGGATCGCGCACATAAAACCGGTGAGGCCCGCCGTCATCGTCACCCACGGCAGCCGCGACGGCTTGAGGCCTTGAATCTTATCGAGCCCATGGATCGGGTACGGGGTGAAGCAGTCGAAGCTCTCGTAGTTCAGCGGACGAATCCTCTTCGTCGCTTCGATAAGCGCGGCCGGATTATCGAAGAATCCGACGACGCCGGCGAGCTGAGATTTTTTCGTGGAATTAGCCATGGTGCTCGCCACCTTCCTTATTCCGGACTTTCGAGAGGTACGAGATCGAAGGCACGGTGTTCAAGACTTCGAGGACCCGGAACGCGCGATTATCGTTTCGGAGCATCGAGACTTCGGTCTTCGGATCGTTGATGTCGCCGAAGATGATCGCGTCGGTCGGACAGGTCTGCTGACACGCGGTCTTCAGTTCGAGGTCGCGGAGTTTCCGGCCCTCGTCCTTCGCCTTGTCCTTCGAATCGCGGATCCGTTGCACGCAGAACGTGCACTTCT
>JAYVXM010000426.1:0-4502 GCA_043785205.1 Bdellovibrionales bacterium | reverse complement strand
TCGGCGTGAAGTCCCTCGTGAAAACGAAGAAGGGCGCGGAAGTAACGTTCGCCGACGGAAAGAAGGGGACCTACGAGAAAGTCCTCGTCACCATCGGTCGGACCCCGAACTCCGACGGGATCGGGCTTGATCGAACCGGGGTAAAGCTCGACGCGAAGGGGTTCATCCTCGTCGATCCGGCGCGGAAAACGAACGTCCCTTCGCTCTACGCGATCGGCGACATCGCCGGTCAGCCGCTGCTGGCCCACAAAGGCTCGAAGGAAGGCATCGTCGCGGCCGAAGCGATCGCCGGGCGCAAGACCGTATTCGATGTCCTCGGAATGCCCGCGGTGATCTTCACCGATCCGGAGATCGCGACCGTCGGCCTCACCGAAGCCGAGGCGAAGGCGAAAGGTTTTACGACCCAGGTCGGGAAATTTCCGTTCGCCGCGAACGGCCGCGCGCTTTCCGTATCGGAGCCCGACGGCTTCGTGAAGATGATCGGCGACGCGAAGACGGGCCGTCTCCTCGGCGTGCACATCGTCGGTGCGGAAGCCTCGAATCTGATCGCCGAAGCGACGCTCGCGATCGAGATGGGCGCGCTCGTCGAAGACGTCGCATTGACCGTCCACGCGCACCCGACGCTGCCGGAAACGATGATGGAAGCGGCCGAGGCGACCCTCGGCCACGCGATCCACATCTTCCAAAGGAAAGCGCCGGCGTCGGCGGGGGCGTCCGCATCGCCATGACCGTGATCGGATGCGCGTTTGAACGACCGCTACCCTCGCGTAGAGAATTGTGCGCATCTTTTCAGTCGGGTATCGGCGTGATTCCGCGCTTTCGCGCGGAAATGTGCGAGCGCTTGATCGGGCACCGCGGAACCAAAACGCACAATTCTCTACGCGAGGGGGGCGGGGTTTTCGACGGGCGCAAATCCGGGACTCGGACTTCGTCGTGAGGGCGGCGCCCGCGTTCTTGAGCCTCCGCTCCGGCGGATCGGTCCTCGTGCCGTACGCCGCGGCCTGGGAGTTTCAAAAAGCGCTCGTCGAGCGACGCGTGCGCGACGAAATTCCCGACACGTTCCTTTTCGTCGAGCACCCGCCGACGATCACGCGCGGACGCGGACTTCAGCGCAAATCGGGCGAGGAGGGCGCACCCCGGGCGATGTCATTGGCGGCGGTGCCCGCGAACACCGCCTACTTCGAAATCGAGCGGGGAGGGGACCTCACCTGGCATGGTCCCGGCCAGCTCGTCGTCTATCCCATCGTGAAACTCGACGGGCACGGGTTCTCGCCTCGCCACGACGTGACGGGGTACCTCCGCAAACTCGAGTCGACCTTCGGCGGCTGGCTCGCCCACCGGGGTCTCATCACCGAGGCCCGGGAAAACGCGACCGGGATCTGGGTCACGATGCCGGGCCGGCCGGCGAAGAAGATCGCGTCGATCGGGATCGCGGTCCGAAAGTGGGTGACCTATCACGGGATCGGCGTGAATCTCGCGAATTCGCTCGATGGGTTCCGGGCGATCTCGCCCTGCGGGTTCGCCCCCGACGTCATGACGACGCTCGCCCGGGAAACGCCCGATTTCGGAAAGACGGGCTGGTCGGAAGCCGTGCGGGCGCGGGTTGAAGCGGAAATCGTCGACGGGATCCTTTCGGGGAAAGCGATCCACCCCCCCGTCGGGGTCCAGGAAGTTTAAGCCCCGAATTGACAAGGCTCCCGATCCCCTCCGACAATAAAGGCATGCGAAAGTTCCTTTCACTCGTGCTGCTTTCCATAACGCCGGCATTCGCCGCGGATCCGGTCTCCGCTCCTTCCCCGGTGCCTCCGGTTCCGGCTTCGACGACGGCGGTTCCCGCGACCGAGCAAGCCACGGTCGTCGGTCCGGCCGCCGATCGATCGATCCTCGGCTTCGATCCCGCCGAGCGACTTTGGCTCTATTTCGGATTCGACGGCGGTTACACGAGTGTCCGTCCGAAGGCTGGAACGCGAGAGTCGGATCGCGACGGTTATGCGCTCCACTTCAAAGGACTCCTCTCGAAGTACACCCGGAACTGGATCGGCGATCTCGGATTCGGTTACGCCTACCATAGCGCCTCGGGCGCCGATCAATTCAGTCCGCTCGCGAACGCTCGCGTACGCGTGCAAACGCGTGCGGTCTTCGTCGAATTTTCTCCGCGCTACCGGCTCGATCTTCACAATCAGGTCGGCCTCGTGGTGGACGGATTTTTCGGCGGCGACGTCGGTTTCGACGAATCGACGACCCACGCCGCCACGGATTTCGCGCTCGCGGCGGGCGCCCGGTATAACTGGGAAACCGCCCCCGACGAAAAGCACCGGTGGCGCTTCGGAGCGCAAGTTCTCCACGACGTCCTCCTTCCGAATCGCGGAATCTGGTGGATCATGGCGGATGTTCAATACGGATTTCCGCTCGTCGTCGGACACGCGAGCCCCGCTCCCGCCCCCGCGCCATTGGTCGCGGCTCCGGAACCGCCGAAGCGCCCGACGGCTCCTCAGTTCGCGGAAGTCACCCCGGAAAAGAGCGTGAAAGTTTACCTCGGCGAAGCCGTGCTTCGCTTCCAAACCGCGAGCTCTGAACTCCGCCCGTCCTCGAAACAGATTCTTGAAAAGGTCGCGAAGTATCTGAACCGATCGCCCGACGCGTGGGCGAAGATGCGGGTCGACGGCCACGCGGACAAGCGCGGGAAGCTCGACTACAATATGCGACTTTCGAAGTCGCGGGCCAATCGCGTAAAGCGCGAGCTGGCGAAACTCGGCGTCGCGAAAGAAAAGCTCGCGGCCGAAGGATTCGGCCCGACTCGTCCGATCGATCCCGCGGACGACCTTGAGGCCTACGCTTTGAATCGTCGCGTCGAGCTTTGGATCGATGGAGTAACGAATCCCGAGGCCCTCGTCCGGGACCTGAACGAGTTGAAGTAAACAGTCAAAGGATTGGCGAACTTCCGCGGTAAATGCGGTCATACTTAAGGTCTAAGCTTAAGGTCTAAGCTTAAGGTCTAAGCTTAAGGTCTAAGCTTAAGGTCTAAGAAGGAACGGTAAGTCGGATGAAAAGAATCGGTTTGGTTTTCGCGCTAATCGGGATGGTCGGTTGTTCGAAAATAGTGACGAAGGATGGAAATCGTTTCTTTCAGGAAAACCCGGCGCCGAATCCAACGGAATCACCGGGGTCCGGCGCCTGCGATCCGGGTCACCTCGGCGACCTTCTCGATTACGCGCTCTACGTGACGGGGGACCTCCGGCTCGATCACGTGAACGTCGCGAAACGCGTCGCTGCGAACTACGCTTGCGTTCAGCACGGCGAAATCGGCGGTGGTCTCGCCGCGAACGCGAACCGGGTCGACCTCGCCTCCGCCGGCCAGCTCGGCGTGAACGGAATGAAAATCGCGCACGGTAAAGTAACTTTCGGCTCCACGCTCGAACGGGTCCGCTCGACGGCGCTCGGCGGATTCGCGAAGGGTCCGACCGACCTCCACGCGAACCTCCGGACGATCCTCGACTTCGCGAAGGGCTGCGCGAGCGCCCCGACGAACGCGGGGATCACGCGAACCTGCCGCCATGGCTCGGCAGAGGTTTGCACGATTCGGATCACGGGCGAGAACCCCGGCGTGAACATCGCCGAGCTTTCCCCACTCCAAATCGCGAACGTGACGACTTACGTGATCGACGTTCCAAAGGGATCGACGCTCGTCACGAATTTGCCGCTAAATACCGTCGCGATTTTCCGGAACGTCGAAGTGACGTTCGCGGCCCGCTCCGCGCCGACGCCGGGTTCGGGGAATCTGTTTTGGAACTTCCCCGTCGCCGACGGACTCGAGTTCACGGGCACGAAATTTCGCGGTATCGTCGTCGCTCCGGACGCGGCGGTGAAGGTGGCGTGCCAGGACGGCGAGGGTGGTTTCTGGGTACGCGAACTCTCGGGGACCGAATCGCGCTGGTAAAACTTGCGGCCCCCCGCGGTGTGCGTCTAAACTAGGTAAACACCCCCTTATTGACGAGGGGGATTTCCTTCCAAGGACGGACCGACCAGCGTGGGCGCTCGCCTTTCGATAGCATTCGGAATTTTCGCTTTGATCGGGGTTGGCGCCTGGAGCGTTGCCTCCCGCCATGACGACGACGACCGGCGATTCGAAGCGCACGAGTTCGCGGTCTTCCGTTCCGAATACGAATCGCTTCGGGTCCAGTCGCCAGAAAAGCGCGTCGAACATTTCCGCGACCTTCTCGAGACGACCGAGACCGCCCGACTCACGCCGGGGATGGACGAAACGCTCAGCGAATTTTGCCGAAAGGTCGCGACCTCCGAAGAGGAGTCGCCGACGGTCCAAGCCGAGGCGCGCCTCGTCCTTCACGCCCTCGAGGCGAAAAGGTCCGACCGCTCGCCCGCCGCCGAAAAACCCGCCAAATAGGCGGGAAATTCGCCGAATTCCGACGCTTGCCGCTCCGCCTCCGCTTTGGTAAGCCTTTCCCATGGCCCAAACGTCGCTCGTCGATCTCGCTTCGCTCCAG
>JAYVXM010000425.1:0-4519 GCA_043785205.1 Bdellovibrionales bacterium | reverse complement strand
TTCCCGGCCAATCCGGCCAAATGGGCGGGATCACGGGGTGCCCCGTGCTTTCCGCGAATCCTCCGATCTATCAGGTCATGACGAGCAAGGGCTGCTTGCCCCAAGTTTATCCATGCGCCGCGGGCTCCGGCTTCCTGAACGGCCGCTGTTATCCCGGAGCAACCGGCATCGAAAACGGAGATGGCAACGGTAACGGCAACGGTAACGGCAACGGTAACGGTAACGGCAACGGTAACGGTAACGGCAACGGCAACGGCAACGGTAATGCGAATGGAAACGATGACGGAACCTACGGAAACGATTCGACGACGACGATCGACTCGACCGATTCCTCCGACGAAGATGATTCTTCCGTCGGCAAGATCGTACGTGTTCTTCGTCGCGTGAAGATCCGCCGCCACTGCCGCCGCTGATTCAGCGAAGCGCGGAGGAGTCGATATCCGCATGAAGAATCGGCGCGGTAAACGGGCGAGTGCCGAGCACTTTCACGATTTTTCGCGCCTGGCTCCGGCCGCTTCGGAGCGCCCCTTCGACCGTTCCGACGTGCTCGGTTTCGAGCGCTTCCCCCGCGAAATAAAGGGTTTTTGCGGCGGAGCGACCAAGCCGTCCGGGGATCCCTTCGGATTCAAGGCCGGGATAGCTGTAAGCGCCCCGCGCGTACGGATCCTCGGCCCAGTCGTGGTGGTAGGCGCCGCGGAGTCCTCGCGCGAGCGTCGATGGACGTAGGCCGGTCATTCGCGCGAGATTTTCGAGGGCGAGGGCGATCCGTTCGGGTCGGGTTCGCGGAGCGAGTCGGACGGCGTGCGTTCCGCCGGCCCAAGCGGTGACGAGCGTCGACTCCGCCGTGGTGTCCGGGTCGCTACCCCACCAGGTCATGAAGTCGAGTCCGGGGCTCGAAACGAACGGAAATCCGTGCCGAAATTTCGCGAAGAAGAGTGCGCGAATTTCGCGGGAGAATTCGAGCGTCATCCGCACGACTTGGCCCATTTCGATTCGTGAGAGCGAACGGGAGAGACCAGGCACGGCGGGCGAGAAGCGGATCGCGCCGGGGGCGCCCGGCGGCGCTTTCAGTACGCCGATCGGAACCGTGACGAGCGCAGCGAGCGCCGAGTATAACTTTTCGCCTCCGGGCCCTTCCACCCTCACCGTGACGGCGCCGCGTTTCCATTCGATTTCGCGTACGACGGTGCGAAGGCGAATCGAATCGAGGTGATCTTTCGCCATCGCTTGGACGAGGGGCGTGTAACCCCCGACGGGTCGGGCGATCGCCCGCGCCTCCGGCGACGCCGCCATCCGAGAGGTTCCGACGAGCGCGTTCGCGCTGATGCGCTCGAGTTCGGCGGCGTCGAATCCCTCGACGAACGCGGCGGAGAGGAGCCGTTCGGAGGGGGTGAGATCCGCGGTCGCCACGAATTCCGAAAAAGGGCGATCGTGCCGGTGGGCACGCAGATGGGAAAATGCCCGGGCGAGAATTTTCCAATATCCGCTTGCCGCGCGGAGACGCTCCCCTTCAAAGACGTAAAACTCCGGCTTGAGCTCAAGGATTTCTAATCCGATTTCGTCGAACCTCCGCCGAGTAAGGCGCGCTTCGCCATGCAGAAATTCGGCGCCGAGCTCCATCGTCGGGTGGGTGTCCTTGACGCGAATCCTTCCCCCGACCGTCGATCGCGCTTCGAGCAGGAGATAGCGGATTCCCGCACTCCGAAAAACACGGGCCGCCTCCAGTCCCGCGGCTCCGGCGCCAATAATAAGGATGTCGGTCATACCCAAGAGTGAGCAGGGTTCGGACCAAGGGGCTTGTCCCGTTTTGGGTGGGGGAGGCGCCCTGGGTCGGGAAAAGGCGGCGGGTTTCGGTCCCCGGACTCGACCCCCCTCGCGCCTCGGCCAGCTTCGGTTCTACAGAAAGTAGCTTTTTCGGAATGTGGGGTTCCGCTGAGCAGTAAGTGGTGCAGGAGTCGATGAAGTAGACGAACCCCAATCTGGTAGCACCGTGGTTTGTTTTGAGTTCGAGGATTATCCTGAGCCCAAAGTTCTTACCCCAATAGAGTTACGGGCTTTATACGCTCGTTATCAGAGCTTCTATAGGGTGGGAGATGCAATAGGGGTCTCCGAGAGTTTTGCTCGCCAGAATGCGAAAAGGGACAAATGACGAACTCTTTGGCGACCGTATTGACTACTATCCAATAGCATGTAATATTGGATAGTAGAGATGCATCGGATCTTCTATCAGACCCTGGTTTTTTCGAAAAAACTCGATTCTCGAGGCGGTGATTTGCTGCTCCGTCGGATCGAGGCGGAGATTTTGAAGAATCCTCAAGTGGGTGCAACGGTCGCCGGGACCGGCGGTGTCAGGAAGCTTCGAGTCGAAGATCCGCATCGGGGAAAGGGCAAGCGAGGGGGTTATCGGGTGCTTTACCTCGATCTCTCCGACTGCCAAGAGACATTTCTGATTACTTTTTATGGCAAGGACGAGGCCGACGACCTATCGAACGAGGGAAAGAAGCTGATCGCGCAGATAGTCGCGGCGATTAAGACGGAGAGATGAGATTATGGCGAAGAAAATTGAACAGGAACTGATCGAAGGACTCAAGGAAGTACTGGATCATAAGCGCGGTAAGAGGCGGCTTTCTGGAAAAAAACGAGAGTTTCTGGCCCCAGCACCGACGTGGAGCGCGCGCGCAATTAAGCGGTTTCGCGAAGAGACGATGAGTATGAGCCAAACCGAATTCGCAGCGCTGCTGAACGTAAAAGCGCCGACGGTTCGGGCTTGGGAACAGGGTTTGAATGTGCCCTCGGGCGCCGCCGCGCGGCTGCTCCAGGCGCTGGAGAGAGACCCTACGTTAGCCGAAAAGCTGATTGCGTAGTGATGGAGATCGGACCACCCGCCCAGATCTCCATCGCAGCAGCCTAAGAGATTTTCGAGGTTGATCAATGGAAGAAAAACCTGCTTTACAGCCCAAGACTCATCCCTGGCGTATGTGTCCGGCCGGAGAGCATTGGGTAAGAACCCATCCCATGCAGGTCCCACCGAGTCGAAAACATCATGATGGTTCGATAACGACTCGTCATTCTCACTGTGCGCGTAATCCATCTGGCAAAGATCAGCTCTATCCCGAAGAGGTCCAAGAGATCGCCGAACGCCATTTCTCTCGCCTCGAAAATTTACCTTGCTCGCTCCCCCTTAAATTTAAAAATGGTTCAAAATACGACGCCTTTATCGCGGGCTGGGTTCAATATTGGAACGAAGTTATGAAGCCGGAACCGCCGCTAGATCCGAATCTCGTGAAAGCGCTCATTGCTTCGGAGTCGGGGTTTAGGCCGCTCCTGCTTTCGAAAAAGAGTGATTCCAATAGCGCGCGCGGCTTAATGCAAATCACCAACGGTACGCGCAAGATTCTGGGAAATGAAAAAGGGGAGTTAAAAGATCATTACGTAACCGCTACGAAAAACGACCTCAATGACCCTAATGTAAATATTTGTGCAGGCGTCCGCTGGCTTTTCCGAAAGAGGGATCTAGCTTCCATCAAATTGGCGCGTATTGCGACATGGGTCGAGGCCGGAGAAGAATACAAAGGTGACGTGACGGCCTTGCTCAAAGGAAATAAGAAGGCACAGAAGGACGTCGCCCCTTTCCTCAAGTATTTGGAAGAGGTTCAAAAATGCGGCAAGTAGCCTGGGTTTTGGTGTGGGGCTGTTTTATATCTTCCATCTCGAGCGCTTCCACGGAACTTACACATTTGGAGCGGTTGAAATCCCGTTATCCTTACGGTCTGATCGGCAACGATTATGGCCTTCTGACTCAGGAAGACCTGGCGATTAATACTTGTGATGCCGAGGTTGCGCCGTTTTCCGGCGAGAAAAACATGGCCTATTCCTACTGGCAGTGCTTCCCGCTCAAAGACACGGAAATGGAATGCGAGAGTTCAGGTTTCGATCCCGCGTTTGAGAAGAAGAAAATGGGATACATGGAAATCAAAGCTCATGGACAAGATGGGGTTCAATCTTATCTCGCGCGCGATGCGATGGACATGTCAGAGTGTAGAGATTGGCTTCGAGTTTGGAAGCGAAAAACCAGGGGAGAAAGGCATGTCTGTTTGTCCGGTTCTTATGCGGCGTTCAGCGGTTTTCGAGATGGCGGAAAGGAGACCGACTGGGTGTTCGATAAATTCAAGACGCGCAAAGGATGCGAGTCTCACCGGAACGAATGCCACTTACTTAAGAATCCGGACAGCCATTGCGTGTTGCCGGAAAACTGGGTCCGCCAACGTATTCGTTAACATTAGGCGCGAACAGCGGAAGTCGATTTTGGTCGATGCGCCCCTAGTCGCCTCGTGTGGGATATTCGGTCTTGGAAAGTCGGAATAAAGTGGTCGGTTCGTGTGTCTCGATCGGTCGATTTTCTAACGAACAGAAATTACTGCGGTTTTTATTTGGTGCCCGGGACTGGACTCGAACCAGCATGCGGTTAGGCGCTCGCCCCTGAAACGAGTGTGTCTACCAATTCCACCACCCGGGCACA
>JAYVXM010000424.1:0-4520 GCA_043785205.1 Bdellovibrionales bacterium | reverse complement strand
GTTTTTGATTCAGGGCGACAGGGGTGGAAAGCCCTGGACACCCCTTTGCATCGTTAGCGCTGTCTGTTCACTCGTTTATCGGGAGGGGATTTTAGTGCGACTTTTTACCTATTCTGGGGTTCCGGTGATCCTTGCGCTACTGGCTGGCGATTTCGGGATCGAAAGTGCATTCGCGCTTCCCTCGTTTGCGATTCGCGAAAAGTCGTCGTGTATCCAGTGTCATACCGGCGGCAGTGCGCCGCACTTAAATCATTATGGGTACCTTTACCGCCGGGCCGGTTTTCGTCCCCCCGGAAACATCGGCAATCAAGAGGCCGACGACCATGCGATGACTTTCCAGGAGCATCTATCGGTCGGAGTAAATTTCTCTTACGAGTACGTCAACCACTCGCCCCCGGGATCGGGGAAAAATACTCGGCTAAATAATAACTTCAATGTTCCCGAGGTCGAAGTCTGGCCGCTCGTCGGCGCGTTTCGGGGGAATTTCGCGGTGTGGTCGGAAATCGATTCCGTGCCGGAGACGGCGGGCGGAGGCGGAGTGAAACTGAGCCAAGCCGATCTTCGATTCGCGAAAGGCACTTCCGATCTCTTTTTTAATTTTCGTGGCGGAATGATCGCTCCGGAAGGATTCGGCGCGTCGGACCAGTGGTTTGACGATGCGAATATTCCTTTGTTGGATCGGCTGAGCGCCCAGGCGAATCAAGACACGCTGGCCCTTCCGCTCGGCGCCATGGAAACTCCACAGCTCGGCGCCGAGTTCGGACTGAACTTCGGCGACTCTCATCTGACGTTCGGAATATATAACGGTTTTACCGGCGTAAACTCGGCCGGTACGGGGACAACCGGGCTCACTCCGGCCATGATGAATAAAAATACGGGGGTTTCGAAAGACTACAAAATTCAGCTCGACCAGTTCGTGGGCGAAACGGGGGCGATTACGGGCGCGTATTATAATGGCGTCATTCCCCTCATGGATCCGACGGGAGTCGCCTTTGCCTGGTTAGACCACTACCAGATGGAACGCCTCTACCTAACGGGGTTCGTAATTCCGGCGGTATTCGACGTCCTCGCGGGCGCGGGCTTGGGAAGGAACCAGCTGGTTTCGGTAAGTCCGACTCCGGACGGCACTTTCACCAGTCGCGGCGCTTTCCTCGGAGGCATCTGGTATGCGAAGCCACATCTGAATTTTTCGGCGCGATTCGATTGGAACGAATTTAATACGAGCGGGCCGGTTCGCTCGAAGGCAAAGGGATATTCGTTGCAAGCGAGTCTTCCCTACGAAAACAACCTTTTCGTGTTTCGGTTGAATCATACGACTTCGGATTTGCCCAGCGGGGATCTACTCGCCGGAGTCACGAACGACGCTCGAGCCGAATGGCGTTTTTTATTCTGAAGGAATTTAAAGTTTGGACGAAAAGGAAAAAACCATGCACCGATTACTCGGAGTCTCCGCGATCGTCCTCGCCTACTCGGCATCCGCCCTGGCCGCGGCACCGCCCACGAAAACCCCCGCCCTCTTGCAAAAAGGGAAAATGCTTTTTACCTCGAGCTGTGTGACGTGCCACGGAGCGGGCGGCGACGGAATGGGCGAAGCCGGAAAATACATGAGCCCTAAACCGAGAAACTTGGCCACCGGGAAATTCAAGAATGGCGAATCTGTCTCGAGCGTTTTTAAATCGATCACCCAGGGTCTCGACGGCACGGCCATGGTCGGATTTTCCGATATACCGGAAGAAGGTCGATGGGCGCTCGCCTACTACGTCCTCACTTTCAAAAACAAATAAAGGGTTTCGTCCGATTAGAGATCAATCCGCTTCGCCGGAACGCCGCCCCAGGTTTCGCCGGCCGGAATGCGCGATTTCGGGAGGACGACGGAGTTCGGAAGGACTTTTGCGTATTCGCCGATATCGACGTCGGCCATGATCGTGGCGAGGAGCCCGACGGTCGCTCCCTTACGGATGATCGTCGGTGCGAGGATCAGAAATCCCGACTGGCCGTAATGCCCGATGATCGTTGCCGATCCGCCGATCGTGACGTCCGCTTCGATCGTGATCAGCGCGGCGTCGGTAATGTTACTCGTATTGATTTGCGCACCTTTGCCGATCTTCATTCCCATCAGGGCGAAGTACATGTGGTTCAGCGGCGTCGGCGTGACGTAATCGAGAAAAGAGTAACGGACGATGTAGGCGAGGGAATTGTGGAGGTACCAGGGTAGAAATTTCGCCGAGTGGAACGAACCGCGGCAAGGCTGGATTCGTCCGCGGAGCGGCCAATTCGCGAGGGGTACGACGAGGAGGAGCGAGAAACCGTAGGCGAAAAATCCGGCGGCGATTCCGATTCCGGACGCGAGCGTCTGCCCGAACGGACCCGCGTTAGCGGCGAGGCCGGTGATGAGGTGGTAGACCGCGACCCCGGGCGCGACCGCGCATCCGATCACGACGCTTCCGATCAGGTAGATCGGCACCATCGTCAGTCCGTGAGTCACGCTCCGCCCGGCGCGGAGGAGGCGATCGAAGAGTCCCGAGGGCGGGGCCTCAGGAGGGCGGACTTTACGGACCGGAGCTTCGCTCATGCCTTAGCGTACGCCGAAACTCAGTGTTCTTGCTCGAGAAATCCGATGAACGGAAGTCCGCGGAACTTCCCGGCGTAGTCGAGTCCGTAACCGACGACGAATTCGGGACCGATCTTGAATCCGACGTAGTCGACGGGAATGTCGACGCGCATCGAGTCCGGCTTCATGAGCAGCGAACAGGTTTTCAGCGAGGCCGGGCGCCGCGCGCGGAGATTCGCGATCAGGTACGAGAGCGTGAGGCCGGAATCGACGATGTCTTCGAAGAGGATGACGTGCTTGTTCTCGAGTGGCTCGTTGATGTCGAGGGTGACCTTCACTTCTCCGGAGCTGACTTTCTTGTCGCCGTAACTCGAAACGCCGAGAAACTCGCAGTGGGTCGGGAGGTCGATTTTCCGGAGAATGTCCGAGAAGAAGATGAAACTTCCCTTCAGGACGCAGATCGCGACGATCTCGCGGCCCGCGTAGTCGTTCGAAATTTCGTTTGCGAGCTCAGCGATTCGCTCGTCAATCTTTTCCGCGGAGATCAGGACTTTCGGTTCGGTATACTGGGAAGGAGAGGAGGGTTTAGACATAAGCGTTATTCATGACCTCGCCGAAGCCGCCCCCACCGGGGACGATGTAGTGTTTATCGTTCAAGCCGCGCTCTTCGCTCCAGAACTCGCCTGGAACCGACGCTAAGACCCGATCGCTCGAAAGCCCCCGGTCGAGCCGAACCGCGTAAACGATCAGATCGGGGTGAGCCTTCGTGACGTTCGCAAGATACTCGGGAGTGACGATACAGTGAAGGGCAATGTACTTTCGGGCCTTTTCGGAGGCCGTATTTCCCATTTTTTTGTAGAGTGAAACGGCCTCGACGAGCGTGCCACCGGTCGCGCCCATCGGGTCGGGGAAGAGAACAATCGTATCTTTAACGTCGCCGCCGATCTTATGGCCGGAGACCTGGCTTCCCGTGACGCGCGCGGCATGGTCGGTGATGCGCCCGATCGAAATATGATCCTGGCGGACGAGCTTCGGATTCATGAAATAATTCAGGGACGTATAGCAGATATGCGAAGGGAAGGTGCCGGCGCGCGCGAGATTCACCGTGACGACCGGTTGGTCGGCGACGATCTGGGGTCCGACGTAGACGCCCTCCTTAGGATGTTCGGAGGCCATCCGCGTGCGGACTTCGGCGGTTTTGGTCGGGAATTCGCGGGCAACGACGGTGTTCAGCACCGACGTATAAATCGACTGGACGAGTTCGTTAATGACGGGCTGGACGGTTTCTTCGGCACAGAGATTCGCGAGGAGCGAGAGGAGATAGGGATCGGAAAGGAGGTGAACGTTCTTTCCGTACCGGTGCTCGATTTCCGAGAGACGGAATTCGACCTTATCAAACTGTCGATCGCGCGATTTCATCTTTCATCCCGCTGAGCAGAGTGGCGTTTGTCGCGGAAGCGAGCGGACGGACTTCCGTCTCCGGCTTCATTCCGACGTTCGGCTCGTGGCAAAAGCGGCAACGCGCTTCGTACATTTCCTTCGCGCCGACCGCGATGATCGACGAATCGCCCTCGACCTTTTGGGAGCGCGAGGCGGCCTGTCCGCACACGACGCAAACGGCTTGAAGTTTCGTCACGCTCTCGGCGACGGAGAGGAGTTTCGGCATCGGGCCGAACGGCTGGCCGCGGAAGTCCATGTCGAGCCCCGCGCAGATGACCCGCATTCCGCGGTAGGCGAGCTTGTTACAAACGTCCACGATCGATTCGTCGAAGAACTGAACTTCGTCGATCCCGACGACCCGGGTATTGTCTTCGACCCGGTCGAGGATTTCGCGCGCAGTGGCGACGGGAATCGAGAGGATCCGGTTCGCGTCGTGCGACTGGACGTGGTCGTCGCTGAAGCGATTATCGATCGCCGGCTTGAAGACCTGTACTTTCTGGCGGCCGTACTGGGCGCGCTTCAAGCGGCG
>JAYVXM010000423.1:0-4549 GCA_043785205.1 Bdellovibrionales bacterium | reverse complement strand
AACCCGCGTCCTCGGCGCCCAGCGCTGGCTCAAGCTCGGTCCGATATCCGTTCAGCCGGCGGAAGTCGCGAAATTCGCCATGATCCTCTTCGTCGCGTACCAGCTCGAGAAAAAGAGTGCGAACCTCCGACGTTTCGTCCCGGGCGTTCTCGCGAATTTCATCATGCCGCTTCCCGCGATGGGCCTCCTCCTCCTCCAACCGGACTTCGGATCGACGGTCATGATCACCGGCGTGATCTTCATCCTCATGTTTCTCGCGGGGGTTCCGAAGCGCTTTCTCGGCGGAATCGCCGGCCTCGGCGGATTTCTCGGCGGCGCCTTAATCCTCGGATCGAGGTACCGGCGCGCCCGGCTCATGACGTTTCTAGATCCATGGCAAGACCCGCTCGGAAAGGGCTTTCAGGTCCTCCAATCGATGCTCGGCGTCCACAACGGCTCGATCTTCGGCGTCGGTCTCGGAAACGGGAAAGAAAAGCTTTTCTACCTTCCGGAAGCCCATAACGATTTCATCTTCGCCGTCATTGGCGAGGAACTCGGCTTCGTCGGGATCATCGCAGTCATCGCCGCGTTCTGCTTCTTCATCTACCGAGGACTCCGGATCGCTTCCGAATGCTGGGAAAACCGGCACGACCGTTTCGGCGCGCTCGCCGCGACCGGGATCACCCTCGCCCTCGGGCTGCAAGGGTTCGTGAATATGGGCGTCGTCCTCGGACTCTTGCCGACGAAGGGACTGACCTTACCTTTCATCAGTTACGGCGGTTCGGCACTCGTCGTGGACCTCTTCGCCATCGGCATCCTTCTGAATATCTCCAAGGGATCCCCCGAAAGTCGCGCGTGAAGGCGACGGGAAAGCGAACTCTCGTCGTTACCGGCGGCGGCACCGGTGGGCATATCTTCGCCGGAGTGGCGATCGCGGACGAATGGGAAAAAGACCTACCCGACCGCGCGCATCCTGTTCGTCGGCGCCGTCGGTGGAATAGAGGAGCGACTCGTGCCGAAGGCCGGTTATCCGCTCGAACTCGTTCGCCTCGGTTCGCTGAAGGGTGTTTCGGTAGCTAAACGCTTGCGGACGATGCTCCAGGTCCCGCTCGCGCTCCTCGCGGCCGCGCGCATCCTCCTCCGGGAAAAGCCGGACGCCGTCGTCGGAGTCGGGGGCTACGCTTCCGGTCCCGTCGTCCTCATCGCCCGGCTCCTCGGCTGGACGTGGGGCGTGCGCACGGCGATCCTCGAACAGAACGCGGTCCCTGGTTTCACAAACCGAATCCTCGCCCGGTTTACTCACTCGGTTTTTTGCGCGTTCCCCGGAATCGAGGATCAGTTCCAAAAATCGAAGACGGCGGTCACCGGGAACCCCGTCCGGAACACAATGCTTCCTTACGCCTCCGCGACGCGTGACCCCTTCACTATCTTTATTTTTGGCGGTAGCCAGGGCGCGGTCGGAATCAACACGCTGATCCTCGATTCCTTCGAGTACCTCGTCGATCTCCTGCCGAAACTTCGGTTCATCCACCAAGCCGGTGAGCGCGATTTCGAGCGCGTCGCCTCCGGTTACGCGAAGGCCGGAATTCCGGCCCGGGTCGAAAAATTCATCTACGACATGCCGGAGTGTTACCGAGCGGCCTCGCTCGTGGTTTGTCGCGCGGGATCATCGACGCTCGCCGAACTGGCCGCCGTTCGGAGAGCGGCCATTCTCATTCCATTTCCGTTCGCGGCGGACAATCACCAGGAAAAGAACGCGCGCCTCTTCGTCGACCAGGGCGCAGCGGAACTCCTGATTCAGGGGAAATCGAGCGGGAAGGAGTTGGCCGCGAAAATCCGCGCCCATTTCCTCGACCCGGCCGTGGTCGCGAACCTCGAAAACGGAGTGGCTAAATTCCATGCCGGGAACGCGCCGGGGAGAATCGTCTCGCTTCTGAATCTTCCCGCCACGGGGGTCGCGCCGTGAGCGGTCTCCACATCCATTTCATCGCCATCGGCGGGATCGGAATGTCCGGCATCGCCGAAGTCTTTTTCAACCAAGGGTACGTGGTCACCGGATCGGATATCTCCGAAAGCGATACGACGAAACACCTCCGCGATCTCGGGATCACCGTGGCGATCGGCCACCGGGCGGAAAACGTCGCCGGCGCAAGCGTCGTCGTCTATTCGTCGGCGGTTCGCGCCGAAAATTCCGAACTCGTCGAAGCGCGGCGGCTCCGGATTCCCGTCATTCCGCGCGCCGAGGCGCTCGGGGAACTCATGCGCGGGAAGATCGGCATCGCCCTCGCCGGCACCCACGGAAAAACGACGACGACGACGCTCGTCGCGACGATCCTCGCCGGTGCCGGACTCGACCCGACGATCGTCGTCGGCGGTAAGGTCGACGCCTTCGGGGGAAACGCGCGCCTCGGTCTCGGAAATTTCGTTGTGGCCGAGGCTGACGAAAGCGATGGCTCCTTCCTCTTTTTGCCCGCGGTTTATGGGGCGATCACGAACATCGATTCGGACCACCTCGATCACTACGGCGACCTCGGTAAGATCGACGACGCGTTCTGCGCGTTCGTCGCGCGTATTCCTTTCTTCGGAAAGGTCCTCGTTTGCGGCGACGACGCGGGAGTTCGCCGAAATCTTCCCCGCTTCTCGAAACCGTACCAGACCTACGGACTCGATCCGATGAACCAGCTCCGCGCGACCGACGTCGTCGCGTCGGATCGAGGTTCGGAATTCACCGTTCACGATCACGTCGAAGGAAGTCTCGGTCGAATCGAACTCGGAACCCACGGCCAGCACAACATCCGGAACGCGCTGGCGGCCGTCGGAATCGCGATGACCCTCGGGATCCCGTTCGCGCAGATCCAGTCCGGACTGAAAACTTATCGCGGCGTCCGCCGGCGCTTCGATCTTCGGTACGAGGACGCCCAACGGGGAATCCGCATCCTCGACGATTACGGGCACCACCCGACCGAAATCGCCGCGACGCTCGAAGCCGCGCGCGCGCTCCTTTCCCGCGGACCAAAGCGAGGACGACTTCTCCTGGCGTTCCAACCCCACCGCTATACCCGGACCCAGCACTCGGCCGACGAATTCGCGGAATGTTTCGGCAATTCCGATCGCCTCTACCTCACCGAAATTTACGCCGCCGGCGAGGAACCCATTCCGGGAATCGATGGAAAGTACCTCGCGGGCCGGGTGGGCCGCGCGAAATCGCGGCCGGCCGAGCTCCATTTCGAACGGACGCTCGAGGATTGCGCGGAACGGATCGTCGCCGATCTCGAGGATGGCGATCTCGTCCTCTGCATGGGCGCGGGATCGGTCACGAAACTTCCCGATCTGATCGTAGCGCGATTGGGGAAATAACGGCGATGGGCTGGAGCAAAAACCTCGGAACCCTCGCCCCTTTTTCCGGAGAGATTCTCCGCGACGAGCCCCTCGCCAAGCACACCTTCTTCAAAATCGGCGGCCCAGTCGCGGCGCTCGCGCTTCCGCGATCGATCGACGATCTGCGCGCTCTCGGGCGCTTCATCGGCGCCGAACGCGCGCCCTTTCTCGTGATCGGGCTCGGTTCGAATCTTCTCGTCCGGGACGAACCGCTCGATTTCCTCGGAATCAAGACGACGAAACTCGCTGCCGGAATCTCGGAAGAGCCTGCGGGAATTCGCGCCGGGGCCGGAGCCGCCGTCGCCTCTTTTCTGAGAACCGCAGCAGATTCCGGCTGGGGCGGCTTCGAACCGATCAGCGGTATTCCCGGGACCCTCGGCGGAGTCGTCGCGATGAACGGCGGTACCCACCTCGGAGAGGTCGCGGATCTGATCCTCGAGGTCAGGACGCTCGATCTCGCGAATCCGGAGGCTCCGCTCCGGGTCCATGCGAAGGCTGATCTTCATTTCACGTACCGGAAGAATCTCTTCCTCGGACCCACCGAAATCGTGGTCGACTCCCTCTGGAGAAAAATCGCCGGTGAACCCGCGGAAATTCGCGCGAAGCTCGAATCCCTTTACCGCCGGCGGAAGGAAACCCAGCCCCTCGAATTTCCGTCCTGCGGGAGCGTCTTCAAGAACCCGAAGGAGTCGGGGTTACTCGCGTGGGAAGTCGTCGAGCGCCTTGGTCTTCGCGGGCACCGGGTCGGAAACGCTCAGATCGCCGAAAAACATCCGAATTGGATCCTGAATCTCGGCGGTGCGCGGGCGGCGGACGTGATCGCCCTCATCGAGCTCGCAAAGGCTCGGGCGAAAGCCGAGCTTGGCATCACGCTCGTCGAAGAAGTACGAATTCTCTAGTTTTTCGCCAATCTATTGACGAACGCGGGACGAAACGGGTTGGCCCAAGCGAAAATTCGCGTGTCCGGGGCCCCAATGGGCGGTTCTCTCCTTTAACCCGTTCGTTCTCCCTCCGATAAGAACCCAGATGGGCGCGCCAGCTGACAAACTCCAAGCCGTGGATCCTAAGGAAGACCTCCTTTTCCTGATCCGGGCCTTCATCAAATACAACGCTTCGGACATGCACTTGCGTCCGAATCGCCCGCCGCTCTATCGCATCACGGGCCGTCTTCTACCGGCGAGCATGCCGAATC
>JAYVXM010000422.1:0-14234 GCA_043785205.1 Bdellovibrionales bacterium | reverse complement strand
CCGGCTCCGCGATTCCGAATAACACCTACGGCATGGGCGTCATCGACATCGGCCGTGCGATCGACCTCGCGTCGGGGCGGGCGCTCCCGCCCATCCCGACCCCGCCGGCGCCGAGCACGGGTTCGTCATGGCCGGGCGGACTTCGGGCGCGGCATTAATCCGCGGACCTCTCTCTATAATAGAATGGAACCGACTCCGAGCGGGCTCCCGGTTTACCGGGGGCCCGCTTTTCTCGCGTAGCCCATCAACTTCACGAGCTGCTTCCGGCTCACTACTCGGACGAAGAGCGCGACGAATCGATTCATCCAGCCGCTGACGACGGTCGGACCCGACTTCCTTTCGAACGCGCGGAGAGCGACTTCCGCCACCGCCTCCGGACTCTCGGTCACCCATGCCGGAATATCCTTCGCCGCTTCACCCGCGCGCGCTGGGAAATTCGTAGCCGTGCTACCCGGGCAGAGATTTACGATCTGGATTCCCTTTCGGCGACACTGGAACCAGAGCGACTCGGAAAACGAGGTCACGAACGCTTTCGTCGCGGCGTAAACCGGTTGGATCGGCATCGGTAAGAAAGAGAGGACCGACGAAACCTGGATGATGCCGTCGCCGCGCTCGGCGCGTCCTAAGAACGCGTGGGAGAGGTCTACGAGCGCGGTGATATTCAGAAAGATCATTTCCCGGTGCTTCGCGAGCGGGGTTTCGCCGAAGTCCCCGACCCACCCGAAGCCGGCGTTGTTCACGAGGAGAGTGAATCGCTCCGATTTCGCCAATTCGCCGACGACCCGGGCGACTCCCGGTTCGGTCGAGAGGTCCGCGACGATCTTGCGGTGCCCGCCCGTTCCGAGTTCGGTCAGTAAGGAATCGAGTCGTCCCTCGTTTCTCGCCACCGCCGTGACCGTATAACCGCGTTTCGCGAGCTTCTTGGCGAATGCCCGCCCGATCCCTTCACTCGCACCGGTGACTAATGCACGACCTCGATTCAGACTTTCCATGCGGAAAATTCTGCCTATATCCCGAGCGGAACACAACGTTATCGAAATGACGAAGATGGATTTAAGTGAAGTTTCATTAATCCCGCGTCGACCAGTAAGGCGTGAATACCCTCATCCAAGTCGTCCGCGATACCTTCGTCGTCGCTCCCCTCCGTAAGGCGGTGAAGCTCCTCGCGTGCCTGGGCATCACGGTCTGCTGCGCTTCGAGCTGCGGAATCCTCGGGGATAAGAAGGAAGCCAGCCGAAATCTCGCCCAGGGCGGAGGCGCCTGCCTCGATAATCTCGGGCCGCTCGCGAATCAGTTCATGGACGGAACCGTCTCCGCCGCCCAGTGGGGCGCGACCTGGGACTGCGTCGACGATACGATCAATCTCTTCGGAAAGTTCGTGAAGGGCTCCGATACCGCGGGTTACCTCCCGGACGACCTTCGCTTCCTCATGCAAAGATTCCTCTTCTCGAGGGGCACCGTCACGCCTCGATTCGTCGACGGGGCGCTCTCGATGAAAGCGACGCTTTTCGGCGGAACCGAGAAACGGCTCACGAACGTCGAACTCGCGAGCTTCCGCGCGCTCGCTCGATTCCTGAAGACCGAAACCACCGCGCTCATTCCTCACCTTCACAATCGGAAGGCGAATCCGACGACCGATAACCTCCGCGCCCTTTCCACCGCGATCGAAACGTTCGGTGCCCATCTCGCGGACTACCTGAACACCGACGTGAATCAAAAATTGACGATCGATCAGGCCGTCGAGTTCACGACCGAGCTTTCGAAAATCGCGTTCACGACCGATCCCGCGACCGTCGAAGGATGGACCCGCCTCGCCCAAGAAATTAAAACGCTCCTCGTCCGCGGCGCCGCGGACGGCGTCGACGGTGCGGACTGGACGAAGATGATCAAGTACGGCGCGAAAGTCGGCGGCGCGATGGTCGCCTATTTCGACGCGCCCGACGGAGACCCGAACTTCCAGATCGAGATGATCGATAAGATCCAAACCGTCCTGAACGGCAGCATCGCCGACTGGGGCGGCGAGCTTCCCTTCTCGCAAATCGAAAAAATCATCGACCGCGCTCCGAACTCGATCCTTCCCCAACTCGCGGACGACTTCCGGATCGGCACGAAGGCGCTCTTCCACGAACGCGTGGAAACCGTCGACGGCGTCCAAACGCACTACCGGGCGGCCGCCGCCAAGATTCTCCAGACTCGTTCCGACACCGGTCTCGACGTCGCGACGATCGAACGCCTCCTCACGAACTACCGGATCGGAATGCGCGCGAACGCCCATCTCGCCGCGATTTTTGCGAACACGAAGGAAGACCTCCTCCCCGCCGACTTCGAAGTCCTCGCCCGCGCATACATGGCGAATCTCGATTCCGTCGGTAAGAACGACGTCGCCCGACTCATCACGATCGCGAATCGTTACCCGGGTCTTCATCCCGCGAGCACGCCCGAGATCCTCTTTCTCGATCAGTCGCGCCACTCCCGGAACAACCTGAACCGGATGAGCTGGTACGAGATTGCGTCGGCTTTCCTCCTTTCGTCTTACGGAACCTCTTCCGACGCTTACGGTAAGTCCGCCACGGTCGACGACCTGAATCTTTTGATCGCCGATCTAAAACTCTTTCTCTTTTCGATCCATATGGATCACCCGCTCAAGACCGGAATCGGCGCGAAGCGTTTCCGCGAAGCGAACCTCTTCATGCCGAACGGGAACGGCGACGACCAAATGAGCCTACCGGAAACCTCGGTATATCTTGCGTTCATCTTCTCGGCCAGCCGCCAGAACTCCCGCATCATGACGGCCTCCCTCGAGGGCGGAACGCCGTGCCCGATCAAGGGTTGGAACGTCCCGCTGAAGCTTCCGGCCTACGACGTCCAGTGCTTCCGCGACCGGTTCGCCGCGAACTTCAAGGATCTCTTTATCAACATGCCGCTCCTTCGCGACGAAGTCACGATGATGTCGCCCGCCGAGCGCGCCACCTGGAACCAAACGCTCGAGTACGCCTCGAAAACTACCGGCTATAACGAAGACCCCGTCACCGGCTTCGACGTGAGTTCCTACTCCGGCCTTCCGCACTTCGCCGAGTCGGTTATGCTTCGTTTCGACACGAACCACGACGGCGCGCTCGATCGCTCGGAAACGCTGAATAACGTCTTCCCGATTTTCAAACGCGAGCTCGGGACGCTCTCCGGAATCAAAATCGACTTTTTGAACAAAGCCGTCCTCCTCTATCTCATGCAGAAAGGGCAGCAGCCGAAAATCCTCGATCTGATCGGCTGGGCGCTCGGGCTCGAGTTCCTGAACGATTTCCAAGCGCGCCGAATCCGAATCTACCAGGTCTTCGCGGCGCTCAGCCCTCCGGCGCCGGCCGACCCGCTTTCCCCAACCCCTCCGCCCGGAATTTATCCGCCACCGGCGGGTAGCCTGGCCGGCGGCTCCTCGCTGAACGCGATCGCCGCGAACCTGATCCGCGGCCTTACGCCGGTCGTCACGGAAGCTCCTCCGGTGAGCAAGCCGACGACGTTCGACCTCAAATCGGTCGATCCGAAGCAATTCCAGGGTTATAGCGCGAACGGACCGATTATCGATCCGACTTCCCCGTACCAGGAAGCCCTGGAAGTTTTACCCCAAGACCTCTAGACTCGGGCTCCGTAGGAGCTCGCGTCATGAAGCCCGTCTTGAAGAGTTTTCCGAAGGGCGCCCTGCCCTCGGCCTCGATTCACACCGTCCGTTTTTTCACTGAAAAGGATCTGCCGAAATTCAAATCGGCGAAGGGTTATCCAAAAAAACCGTTCGCGGATCTCACGCTGACCGATCGGGAACCCGTGAAGGCGGTCACGATCGCGGCGGGTTACGATCGGCTTGAAACCCTTTTCTTCCTCCGCGGAGACGTGAAGACGTTCTTCCTCCACGACGGAATCCGGAAAGGACTGACTTTCGACCCGGATGCGACCGGTGTCCTCGCGCTCGACGTGACCGCGATTACGTCCGACGACGCCGAACGGGTCCTGTCCGCGGTCGTCTCCCTCCTCGTCCTCGCGACCTACGAGCCGACGAAATACGGGAAGAAAGCCGCGAAGAAAACAGAGCCGAAAAAATCTCCGGAAGTCGTCGTCACTTCCTCCCTTCCTCCCGCCCGCACGACCGAAATCTTCACGAGCGCCCTTTCCTCGGCCGACGCCGCGAATCTCGTCCGCACCCTCGCCGAGATGCCGTCGAACGAGCTCCGGCCCGAAAGTTACGCCCGGATGGCGCGATCGCTCGCGAAAGAATGGGGCGCGAAGTTCGAATTCTACGATCGGAAGGCGCTCGAAAAGCGCGGCGCCGGCGGGTTTCTCGCCGTCGTCCAGGCCGATCGCTCGCATGCGTACGGGATCGCGAAGCTCTCCTACCGTCCGAAGGGGAAATCCTCGGGCCGGAAGATCGCGCTGGTCGGTAAGGGACTCTGCTTCGATACCGGCGGCTACAACCTCAAGATCGGCGACTCCATGCTCGAAATGCACCGAGACATGACGGGTTCCGCCGTCGCGCTCGCGACGTTCGGACACCTCATCCGGACCGGAACGACCGACTCGATCGACTGCTACCTCGCGCTCGCCGAAAACCTCATCAGCGCGTCGGCGTACAAGCCGAACGAAGTTGTGATCGCTTCGAACGGCATTTCGATCGAAGTCGTCGACACGGACGCGGAGGGACGTATGGCGCTTTCGGACACGCTCGTCCTCGCTTGCGAGTCGAACCCGGATCTCGTCATCGACTACGCGACCCTCACCGGCGCGGTCATCCGCGCGATCGATACCCGACGCTCGGGCGTTTTCTCAAATCGGGATGACCTTCGCGAGCTGGCCTACGCGGCGGGCGAAGCGTCGGGCGAGCGCGTCTGGGGATTCCCGATCGGCGAGGACTACTGGGAAAACATCCAGTCCGATATCGCGGATGTGCGCCAATGCGCGACGAATCATAACTCCGACCACATCTACGCGGCCACCTTCCTCTCGAGCTTCGTGAAACCGGAAATCCCGTGGCTTCACGTCGATCTCGCGGCGGAGTCGAATAAGGGCGGCCTCGGTCTTTCGGCCAAGGACGTGACCGGTTACGGCATCCGCCTGACCGACGAAATTCTCCGCCGGTTCCGGCCGGATCGCGGCGCGAAGAAAGCGTCGAAAGCGAAGAAGAAATGACCGGCGGTTCGGGATGGCGAACTCCGCTCGCGACCGTCCTCGGCCTCGCCGCGGCGTTCGTCATCCCGCCGGGCTTTTCCGCGAATTCGGACTGCCGCAAGCCGTGGATCTTCTTCGATCTCGGAAATACCGTGATCGCCTCGAACCCCGGTCAGGATTTCCGCTACATTCCGGGTGCCCACGCCTATCTGCGCGGCCTCCGCGAACGCGGTTATCCGATCGGTATGATCACGAATGTCCCGGAAAAATGGGGCGTAAATCGCGCGGAAAAACTTCGCGCGCTGAAGAAAATGGTCCGCGAAAACTGGACGAAGGATGCGGCCGCCGAGCCGATGGACTGGTCGGACTTTCCCGACTCCGCGATCGTCCTCCCCGCTCACGACTCCGACCGTAAACCCGCTCCGAATCTTTTCCGGGCCGCGCTCGCGAAAGTCGCGCTCGAAGAAGGACGTCGAGACTGCCCGGTCTACTACCTCGGCGAGGAGCCGGCCGAAATCGCGGCGGCGGAAAGCTCGGGCCTACGGGGTTACGTCGTCCTCCAGGACCCGGCGGTGCCGTTTCCTCCTTACGAAAGGTTCGAACGGCGATGAGCGAGGAACCGAAGGAACCGATCGTCCTCGACGCCGAAGGACATGTGCTCCACGACCCGGGGCACGCCGCGAACGCCCATCGGAAAGCGGAATTCCGAGTCGTCAGCTTCCGTTCAGTCGGCCTCGTCCCGAAAATTCTCCTCGGCGGCGCTTTCCTCGCGCTTCTCTTCGTCGGACTCACCGTCGCGGGAATCGCGCTCGGAATCTTTCTCGTCAGCTTTCTCGCCCGGACGATCTTTAGGCCGAGGAGACGATAAGGTAATCGCGGAGCTGCCCGCGTACTTCGATCGCGACGCGTTCCCCGGTTTTCTTGCCGAGGAGGGCGTCGCCGAGCGGCGAGTTCGGGCTCACGACCTGGAGCGGAATCCCGTCGACGACGGTGATCGATCCGCCGCCCCGCGGGGCGATGAACGCGTACGAAACGGTGTCCCGGATCTTCAGGGAGACGAGCGAGGTCGGAATGATCGGGTCGTCGGCGCTGTAGGTCCGCGACGGGAGGAAGCGATACATCTGGAGAAGGCTCTCGATCTCGGCGCGGCGCGGAGATTCGACCTGAACGGGTCCACCGCGCGCGGGAAGCGCCGCGAGCTCTTCCTCGAGGAATGCGATGAGGTGCTGAATGACGGCTTTCTTCTCCATCGGTACATGAGTATGGAGGGTTAGACTTGTTTCTGTAAAGGAAATCGGGTTTGGTCTAAGGTGAGATGACGCAACGAGGCTGGTTTTGGCTGATTTTTCTCATTTTAATCGTGGGATTACTCGCCGTCCTGGCGACCCGGTTCAACGTCGCGCTCCTCCTCGCGAACCGGCAAACCCTCCTCGAACCGATCCTCGGTACGGTCGGGTTTCTTATCATCCTCGCCGGGTTCATCATCCTCTTCGTCCGGCTAACCCAGGAAATGCGGCTGAACCAGCTCCAGTCGGAGTTCCTAGCCGCCGTCACCCACGAGCTGAAAACTCCGATCGCGACGCTCGAACTTTCGGCTTCGCTCCTTCGCCAGACCGACCTTCTCCCGACCGAGCAGGCCCAGCTCTGGAAATCACACGAAGTCGAGCTCGCCCGGCTCCGCGCCGAGGTCGAGGCGCTCCTCGAAGCCGCGCGCTGGGACGCGAACGCCGTCCGTTCGAAACGGATCGAAATCGATCTCGAAAAATGGATCAACGAACGATTCGTCGCCTGGCGCGAAATGCTCGGATCCGGCGCGACGCTCACCCGCTCCGGCGAAGCGCTTCCTTCGAAAGTCCTCGCCGACCCGAAGATGCTCGACCTCGTCTGCACGAACCTCATCGAGAACGCGAAGAAGTTCGCGATCGGAAAGCCGAAACTCATCCTCCATACCGGGTTTTCCGGCTCGCGCTGGCGGATCGCCTTCCATGACGAGGGGTTCGGTTTCGAACCTTCGGAAGCGAAGAAGATCTTCAAGCGCTTTTACCGCGCGAAACACTCCGCCCCCTATTCGATCGCCGGAACCGGGCTCGGACTTTACCTCGCGCGCTCGGCGGGTAAACGGATGGGAATCGCGATCACGGCGGCTAGCCCCGGACCCGACCGTGGCGCGACCTTCGAACTTTCCGGAAAGGCGATCGGCTGATGTCGATGGTCGACGTCCCCTTTCATCACGCGCTCTTGATCGAGGACGAAACGGCGCTGGCCCAAACGCTGAAGATCGCGCTTTCCCGCCTGAAGATCGGCGAAATCCGGCACGCGACCACCCTCGCCCAGGCGCGGGACTTCCTCGCGGAATCGGCGTCGGATCTCCTCATCCTCGACCGGAATCTTCCCGACGGCGACGGACTCGAACTGTGTACCGAACTTCGCGGAAACGGCTTCCGGGGTTCGATCCTCTGCCTGACCGCGAAGGGCGAACCCGACGACCGGATCGCGGGCCTCGACTCCGGAGCCGACGACTACCTTCCGAAGCCGTTTCACTGGGAGGAGTTCGCCGCGCGGATCCGGGCGCTCGCCCGTCGGAAGGATCCCGGCGCCGCCGCCGCCGCGGGAAAACCCGCCGCGCTCTGGCAGCTCGATTCGACCCGGTTGAAGATTCTCGGACCGAAAGGATGGGTCGAGCTCACGCCGCTCGAATTCAAGCTCGCGACCCACTTGATCCAAGCGGCGGGCGCGATCGTCAGCCGCGAAGTGCTCCTCAAGGAAGTCTGGGGTTTCCGGTTCCTGCCGAAGACGCGGACGACGGATTACTTCCTCGGACGTCTCCGAAAATACTTCGAAAAAAATCCGGACGAACCCCGCCACTTCCTTACCGTTCGTGGCGCCGGATACCGATTCAGTCCCGACTAATGCAGGACCTTCGTTAGGTCGGCGGGATTGAATTTTTCGTGCATGAGGACGGCACCCCAGTGGAGGTGCGGCCCGCTCGCCCGGCCGGTCATGCCCGAGAGACCGAGGACTTGTCCCTTCGCGACCCGGTCGCCGACCTTCACGTCGAGCCGGCTCATATGGGCGTAGATCGTGAAGAGTCCGTAACCGTGGCCGAGGATCACCGTATTTCCGGTATAATAGAGGTCCTTCGCGAGGACGACCTTCGCACCTTCGGGCGCGCGAATCGGGATCGGGGTGCGGGCGCGAAGGTCGAGTCCCTGATGGAAGCTCGCCATCTTGCCGTTGAAGATCCGCTTATTTCCGAAGTGCGAAGTGACTTCGCTGTCGATCGGGAGCGCGAACGGACCCGCCCAGTAGCGTTCGGAGTCGATCTTCTTATAGAGCGCACCGATCTCCTTCATTTCGCGCATGATCCGCTTCAGCGTCTTCTTCGGCGGGTTCACTTTTTTCTCATCGACCGTCAGTTTTTCCGAAGGGTAGTTTCCGTCGACGACCTCGATCGGTATGTCGACCCGGCCGCCCTTCCAGGCGAGTTCGATCTTGGTCGTCCGGGGCTTCGAATTGAATGGCATGACGACGATCGACTCGAGATCCTTCGCGGGCCCCGAAGGGAAGACCGGGAAATCCTTCCCTTCGAACGCGACCTTCACTCCCGCGATGTCGATTTCCATGAGCGGGTGAAGGCCGATCGCGACGATCGAGCCGTCGGGAACCTTGTTCGCGGAAAGGGTCACGTCGAACGCGGGCGTCGCCCGATCGGCCGATTTCGCTTGGAAGGGCTCGGGACGGACGGGCTCCGCCTTCACCGGCTCCGTCGCCTTCGGGCTACTTTGACAAGACAGGGAAAAGAGGGACGCGCCGAGCACGAGTCCGAACGTCTTAAGTAAACCGAGCCTTTGCTTCGCCATCCGTGAAGACCACCGAAAAACTCTCGCCGGGTTTCGCATCCGCGCGCTTCCGTAGGACGTGTCCTTCGTCGTTTCGGGCGATCGCGTATCCTCGTTCGAGGACCTTCAGGGGCGAGAGTGCCTCCAGTTTACCGGTCAGCTGGCCGAAAGCCAACTTTCGTCGATCGATCGCGTTTAGGAGGGCGCGTTCGAGCCGGAGAACCCACTCGTCCACGCGTTGCATTTGCTCCCGCAGGCGATCGAGCGGATTCACCACCCGGGCGGAAAGGTGTCCGACGAGGGTTCGCTTGTTCGCGAGGTCGCGAAGGAGGACCGACCGCATCCGGTCCGCCCCCTGCTGGAGATTTCGCGCGACGTCGACCCAGTGGCCGGAAACGATCTCGGCCGCCGCGGACGGCGTCGGCGCTCGCAGATCGGAAACGAAGTCTGAGATCGTGAAATCGATTTCATGGCCGACGGCGGAGACGACGGGAAGCTTCGAGGCGGCGATCGCCCGCGCCAAGTTCTCGTCGTTGAAGCACCACATATCCTCCATGCTGCCGCCGCCGCGCGCGAGGACGATAATATCCCCGAGCCCGTACTTGTTCGCGGCTTCGAGGCCGCGAATGATCTGTTTCGGCGCTTCGAGCCCCTGGACGAGGGCCGGAATCACGATGACCTCGAGGTGGGGCGCCCGACGACGAAGGATATTCAACATATCGCGGATCGCGGCGCCGCTCGGCGAAGTGACGACCGCGATTTTTCGCGGGAAAGGCGGGAGCGGGCGTTTCCGCTTCGGATCGAAAAGTCCTTCCGCGGCGAGCTTCGCCTTGAGTTGTTCGAACGCGATCTGGAGCGCGCCCGCGCCGAGTGGCTCGATCTGGTCGATGATGAACTGGTAGTTTCCGCGCGGGGCGTAGATCGAGATCTTACCGCGTACGAGGACCTGCATCCCGTCCTTCAGGTCGAAGGCGACGCGTTTCTTTCCGCCCGCTCCGAAGAGCGCGGCCGCGACGGTGGCGCCGGAATCCTTCAGGGAAAAGTAGAGATGACCGGAGGCCGCCGGGCGGTAGTTCGAAACCTCGGCCTGGACCCAAATATCCGTAAACGCGGGTTCGAGGACGCCCTTGATTCGCGCGGTGAGCTCGGTGACTGAGAGGGGTTTCGGCGCGCGCGCGGACGGCGAAGCATCCGCTTCGTCCGCCTCGTCATTCCGATCCAGTCCGCGAAAAAGGGGGCCGTTATCCCGATCCATTCAGGGAAGGAGCTTGGCTCACTTTCTTGAATAATTCAAACGACTTCAGGTAGTTCACGGCCTGCTTGACCTGCTCGTCTTCCTTCGGATTGAAGTGCGCAGGCTCATCGGTTTTCGCGACTTCCTTCGTCGTTTCGGTCTCTTCCACTTCCGCGTCGGAATTCGAGGGGTTTTTCAGATGGCGCCGGAGGTCGCGCTCGCGGAAGGTTTCGCGATGCGTTCGCGCCTTCGCGAGGGCCTTGGGATCGAAGTCTTCGAGCACGATATCGGGTTGAATCCCCTTCTCCTGGATACTGCGGCCGCTCGGCGTGTAGTAGCGCGCGATCGTGAGTTTCATCCCGAGGTCGTTTCCGAGATCCACGACCGTCTGGACGGAGCCCTTGCCGAACGTCGGCTGGCCCATCACGATCCCCCGGTGGCTGTCCTGAAGCGCGCCGGCGACGATCTCTGACGCGGAGGCGGAACCCGAGTTCACGAGGATGGCGAGCGGGAGGTCCTTCCGCGCCCAGCCTTTTTTCGCGTTACGGACTTCCTTCTGGGCCGGATCCCGACCGATCGTCGAGACGATCACGCCTTCATCCATGAACGTCGACGCGACGTCGACCGCCTGGTCGAGAAGTCCGCCCGGATTCATGCGGAGATCGAAGACGAGGCCCTTGAGCTTATCCTTGTGCTCGAGTTTCTCGAGTGCGCGGCGGACGTCGCGCCCGGCGTCTTCGTTGAAACTCGCGAGCCGGATGTAACCGTATCCGTCGGGCAGCACTTCCGATTTCACCGACTGAATCTTAATCGTCTCGCGGCTCAGCTTCACCTCGAAGGGTTTTTCGCTTCCCTCGCGCCCAAGGGTGAGCGCGACGGAGCCGCCCTTTTTTCCGCGCATCCTCGCGACGGCCTCGACGAGGGAAAGTCCCTTCGTCGACTCGCCGTTAATCCGCATGATCCGGTCGCCCGACTTCACGCCAGCGCGCCAGGCCGGCGTGTCCTCCCTCGGAGCGACGACTACGATCGATTCGTTCTTCATTCCGATTTCGATTCCGAGCCCGCCGAACCGCCCGCTCGTATCCGTCTTCATCTCTCGATAAATATCCGCGGTCAGGAAGGAGGAGTGGGGATCGAGGGTTTCCATCATCCCCTTGATCGCGCCTTCGATGAGCTGCTTGTCACCGACTTCGTCTACGTAGTTCGCCTGGATAAATTGATAAATTTTTTGGAAGAGTTCGATGTTCTCGTATTTCTCGCGGGAAAGATCCTTGGCGACCTTCTTTTCTTCCTTCCCGTCGTCCTTTTTATCGACGACTTTTTTCGCGCCGGCGAGCGCGGGCACCGAAAGGAAGCAAACGAGAATCGCCAAGTGGGAGAACATCGAACGCGTGCGTAGGGTCATAGTTTTCAGGATAAGGGACTTAGAGATTCGCCGCAATCCATTGCAATGGGTCGACGGGAATGTTTCTCGCGCGAATCTCGAAATAGACCGGATTTCCCGACGAATCGGATACGCCAATTTTTTCACCCATGGCTACCGTTTCGCCGACCTTCTTCGCGAGCTCGCCTAAATGGCCGCAGATCGAATAAAAGTGGTCGCCGTGATCGAGAATGGCCATGCGGCCGTAGGTGGGCAATTCTCCCGTGTAGACTATTTTGCCGGGTGAAATCGCTCGGATATCCGATGAGGCCCGACTCGCGATCTCGATTCCTTTTTTGAAGACGTTCAGACCCGAGGCCTTATCGAAGATTTTCCCGAATCGGCCGACGATCTCGCCCGCGATCGGAAACGGAAGCCGACCCTTCGCCTTCGCGAACGGCGAATCGGCCATGACCGCCATCGCCCGGCTCGCCGCACGCTCGGCCCGGTGGTTTTCCTGGACTTCCATCCGCGCGTTGAAATTTTGGATGAGGTCGGAGACCTGAGCCTCGGCCGTCTTCAGATTCCGCCACGTCTCGAGCTGGACGATTCGGCCGGCACGATTCCTTTGGATGAGATCGAGTTGGAGCTGACGATTGAGCTCCAGAATCCCTTCGCTCTCCGACATTTCGTGAACCGTGGCTTCGAGTTCGCCTCGCTCCGCGACGATGCGCGCTTCGAGCCGGTCGGCATCTTCGAGGTCCGCGCGGAGAGCGTCCACTTCGCGTACGCCCTGCTGGACCATCCGGCGGACGAGCTGGCGCCGGGGTTGTTCGTAGCGTTCCCGCTCGATCGCGTCCGGGGATTCGGGGAGAGAGGCGTCACTCATGTAAAGATCGCGGAGCGCCTTCCGGATCGCGTCGCGCTCGATTCCGACGCGCTCGCGGATCACTCCCCGCCGGGATTCAAGCTCCTGCACGGTATCCTCGAGTTCGCGAATCCGGGTTTGGCCGAGCGTCCCCTCTTCCTTCTGGAGGTGGATCAGGTCCTGGATCTTCCGGAGGTTATCCTTCGCCTCCTTGTTCTCGACGAGCGAGGAGATGAGCGACTGTTCGAGATTTACGACCTCGGCACGGACGCGGGTGAGCCGTTCGTTCAGGGTGACGGTCGATTTCTTCGGAATACTCGCCCCCGCCGACGACGCGCCCAAGGCGGCGAACGCAAAGACTCCGGCGATCGACGTACGGCACGGCGAGAACTTCATCGAAGCGCCCGCTCCGTTCGCGGCGAGAGGAAAAAGGCGACGAGCCCGACGCCGAGCCCGAGCGCGAGGAGCATGGGGGAGGAAACGAGCGGGGCGGTCGTGCCGAGCCCCGCGAAAAACGGAGAAAGCGTAACCATCTTCGCGGCGAACCATGGACTAAGTTTAAGAAAGCAGAGGCCGGCGCCGAGGCCGGCCGCGGAGGAGAGGAGAATCGGATTCAGCCGCGCAGGAAATCGGGCTTGCCACGCGGAACCGCCCATTTGGGAAACGAGGTGTTCCGCCTCGGCGAAGATTCCGGAGTTCAGCCGGCCGAGGAGAATGAGGACGGCGAGCATCGCGAGGGCGATCGCGGAAAAAAGGACCCGACTGAGCCAGGCGATCGCGGTGAGGTTTTCGACGATCGGCTGGAACCGGCGGGCGGAATAAGCGACGGATTCGACGCCCGGGATCGCGCGAAGACGGTCGATGAGTTTCTCGCCGATCGAACCCCGGATGGAGAAGTGTCGCGGAGTGACCCAGTCCTTTTCGTTTCCGAGCGCGGCGACTTCCTTCGCGAGATCGGGCTGGTTCTGCTGGACGGTGGCGAGAAACGCGTCGGCGTCGACGTAGGCGATGCGGACCGGACTCGAGCCGAGCGAGAGGCGGATCTGGTCCCGCACGGAATCGAGGTTCGCCGGCTCCGAGCCCGGATCGAGAAAAACGCTCGCGATCTGATCGCCTTCGAGGCCGCGGCGGAGCTCGGGGATCGCCGTCGCCAGCGAGGCGAAAAATCCTGCGAGCAGAAAGAGGACGCCGAGGGTGGCGAACGAAAGGATCTGGCTGAGGGGCTGGAGACGCCACGGACGAAGGGCGAGTTTCAGAGCGAACACAACGCCTCCTCGATCATGACTTTTCCGTGACTGAGAATCGCGCACCGTTTCCGAAGTTTTCGCACGATTTCGCGATCATGGGTCGCGAGGACCATCGTCGTTCCCGAGAGGTTCGCGCGGTGAAGGAGATCCATCACGTTCCAAGTATTCTGAAAATCCTGGGCGCCGGTCGGTTCGTCGGCGACCAGGAGTTCGGGGCCGCGCGCGAGCGCGCGGGCGATCGCGACGCGCTGGGCTTCGCCTCCGGAGAGCCGCGCCGCGAGCGTGTCGCGGAGATTTACGAGCTGAAGGCGATCGAGGAGTTCATAGATTTTCGCGCGAACGTCGGCGCGCGCTACCCGGGAGCCGGCGAGCGAGACGCCGAGCGCGACATTTTCGAAGACCGTGAAGTCCGGAAGGAGGCGGACGTTCTGGGGAACGTAACCGATCGAGCGCCGGATCGCCTGAAGCGTGGAGGCGCTCGCGCGATCGAGTTCGTAGCCGAAGAGTGACAATTTTCCCGTAAACGACTCTT
>JAYVXM010000421.1:0-4585 GCA_043785205.1 Bdellovibrionales bacterium | reverse complement strand
GATGAAAAAGCTTCTCGATGACTCGAAGTCCTGGACGGCGGTGACCGGCGGCTGGACGAAGTCCGACCTCGATCCGGTGTTCGCCGATATCGGCGAGGTTCTCGGTTACGCGCCGAAGGATTTAGCGGCCATGCTCGATTCGATCCGGGAGCTCTTCGAGACGGCGCGCGTTCATCCATGGTTCGAAGGCTGGAAGAAGATCGCGGCCGAATCCGATTCGAACGGGATGCGATCGCTCGCCGACCTGAAACCCTTTCCCGACGCGGCGGTCGCGATCGGTCGAATGGCCGAAGACGGCCGTCTCGCGGCGATTCTCGGGGATATTCTCGATTTGCTCGCCGGGGGCGCGCGCGGAGAAAAGACTTCGCCGGCCCCGGAGCGCGAAACGACCGTGCGGAAGGAGATTCGCCACTCCTTCGTCGGGGCGGACCTTCGGCCGACGGAGAATTGGGCGCCGTTCGACGACTCCTTGCGTGCCTGCGCGAAGCTCGACCTCCGCGCTTCCCCGCGCGATCAATCCGATCTTTACGCCGCGTGCCTGGCGGGCGGAGGAATCGACGCGAAGACCTATTCCGGAATTCGCGTCGCCGAAGACTGGCGGGTTTCGGCCGACGGCGGGGCGGGGGACTCGCTCCTCGGGTCGTTCATCGGGAGCTGGACGACCCTACCTCTGGCGACCGCGGATAAGCGCGAGATCGTCGCGCTCGTCGGCGGAAAACGCGCCGGAGTCCCGGCGTTGAGCGCCGATCGGATTCGCGAGGGCGCGAGCGCGATTCGGGCCCGGCTCGAGACGAGTGCCGAAGGGACGTCCGAACCGACTGAGATCTTCCACGTCCTGAACCGATTCGCGACCACGTTGCCGCTTTCGCGCGCGACCTGGACGGCGTTTTTCGCGCGCGTCGAAGCTGTGATCGAAGATGTCCGTTTCGTACCGGTCGCGCGCGCGTTCCGGTCGCTCGTTGAACCCGCGAGGGTGTCAGACGCGGCGATCTCGCCGGCCCCGATGCCGCCCGCGGAAACCGCGGCCTGGGTCCGCGATCTCGAATGCGAGCGGGACGCCCGCGCGGCGGTTACGCGGACGGAAGAGATCGGTCGCGAGTTCGGAGCTGGCGTGCTCGGCTGGGAACGGCCGGGAGGAAAACTTCCGCTCGGATGGACCGCGGAAGCGCTTCGGCCGCGCGTGCGCGACTTCGCGGGCACGCTGGCGAACCCGGAACTGCGGGCCGGACTGTACGCTTGGATCTCACGGCTCGATCCGAAGATCGCCGCGAAGTGGTTCGCGGACCGTTCGAACGATCCCGAGCTCGTCGCCGTCATGGATCCCGAGACGAAGGGGCTTCGCGTTCGGTGGATGACGTCGCTCGATCGGCTCGAGTCGATCTTGGTGAATTCGAACTTCACGTATCTCCTCGGCGGAAATTACGGTTTGAAATTCATCGGAAAGTTCGCGGAAGCGTGGGGAGACGAGCCCCGGAGCCGGTGGCCGCTCGAAATCCAGCAGCGTTACCCGGGTAAGCGAAATCCCCCGACGCTCGCGGAGGTCTATGCCGAGGTCGAAACGTTCGTTCGGTGGTTCGAAAAATTCGGGGGAATTCCGACGGTTCCCGGCTGCGTACCGAAAGACAGCGCGATCGCGAAAGCGGCGTTCGAAAATCCGTGGGGAACCGCGCCCGACCTCCTCATCCCGTTTTCGGTGAAGGCGAAGGCGTTCAATCTCAAGCAAACCCTCGCGGTCGTCCGCGAGAACCTTCCGGGGAGCGGAACCGCGCACGCGGACGGCATGCGACTCCTCCGCGACGTATTCTGGGCCGTCTATTCCTCCGCGCCCCGCGCGGACCGGGATCCCGGCAAGCCGGACCGAAATCCGCTCCGCTTTTTCCAACGTCTTGGTGATCTCGGCGGCCTCCGCTCGATCAGTCGCGGACTCCAAACGCTTCGGTTCGCCTCGGAGCGGGTGGCGCTCGAAGACGCGATCGGTGGCCTCCAGATCGCGGTCGCGGAACCCGCGCTCGATCGCCTCGTCGCGAGGGTCGTCGCCCGGCCGGAATCCCTCGATCACCTCGTCGACACGGCGGCCGGTGCGCCGGAGTTTTACCTCGGCACGGCGGCGGATTTCGCCCTTTCGGCGCTCGCCGCGGATCGCACTCTTCGCGGATCGCCGGCGCTCCTTCGTTTCGCGGACTCGATCCTCAGCGGAGATCCGACCGCCGCGCTTCCGGACACGCTCTTCGCGGAGGCCCTTCTCGAGATCGGAAAGGGCGCGGCCGAACCTCGACTTCGAACGTTGCGGGCCCCCGACCGGGTGACGCGCGACGAGTTAGCGGCGACCTTCGCGCCGTTTCTGGAGAGCCGGGTTCTCGCGGCCGCGGGCGCGCTTCCGGTCCACGACGCGCTTTATCTTCTCGATCGAGACCCGGCGCTTAGGAATACCGTTTTGCGGGAGTTGCGCCGCTGGACCTCCCCTCGTCAAACCGATGGCGGACTCGCAGGGAACTCCGGGTCGGCGTCCGACTTGCTCCTTTCGGCGGAACACCCCGAGCTTCGGCGCGCGATCGGCCTCTGGTGCGGGCGGAGCGCCGGGCTCTACGCGTCCGAATTTTCGTCGCATCCGGATGAGGCGCTTTTAATGATCGACGGACTGCTTCAATCTGCGCGCAGCGCCGTGTTCGGCGATTTCCTCGACGCGCTTTTACGCGAACTCGCGAATTAAACGCGCCCTAAATTCCCTTTTACGCGACTCCTTACGGATTGACGCTCCGGCGGCGGCAGCGGAAAATGAACCTCATGCCTACAACTGACATTCAGTCCCTTACGGAAGAGATCAAGGTCCGCAGTAAATTCGTCGACGAAGTGCTGGCCGAAGCCTCGCAGGTCGTCGTCGGTCAGCGGGTCCTCCTCGAACGACTCATCATGGCGCTCCTCTGCGACGGGCACGTCCTGCTCGAAGGTCTTCCGGGGCTCGCGAAGACACTTACGATCAAGACGCTCGCCGATATCATCCACGCGCAATTCCAGCGGATTCAGTTCACGCCCGATCTCATGCCGGCCGATCTCGTCGGCACGATGATCTTCAATCCAAAATCGGGCGAATTTACTCCGAAAAAGGGGCCGATTTTCGCGAATCTGGTCCTGGCCGACGAAATCAACCGCGCGCCCGCAAAGGTTCAAAGCGCCCTCCTCGAGGCGATGGGCGAACACCAGGTCACGATCGGCGACACGACCTATCTCCTCGACGATCCGTTCATCGTGCTCGCGACCCAAAACCCCATCGAACAGGAAGGGACTTATCCGCTTCCCGAAGCCCAACTCGATCGGTTCCTGTTCAAGGTGAAGGTCGGCTATCCCTCGTTGACCGAAGAGAAAAATATCTTGAATCGAATGTCCGGCGTCTCTTATTCGAAGGCGCGGAAAATCTGCCATCCGGAAACGATTCTGCAGGCCCGCGAACTCTGCGCTCAGATCTACATGGACGAGAAGATCAAGGACTACATCCTTTCGCTCGTTTTCGCGACCCGTTATCCGGAAAAGCACGGTCTCGAGAGTATCAAACATTACATTTCGGTCGGCGCCTCACCGCGAGCGACCATCGCGCTCGCGAAGGCCGCCCGCGCGAGCGCCTTTATTCGCCATCGGGGATTCGTAACCCCGGAAGACGTGAAGACCATCGCGTACGACGTCCTTCGCCACCGCCTGATCCTTTCGTTCGAGGCCGAAGCCGAAGGCGTTGATTCGGAAGTGATCGTGAAGCGGATTCTCGAACAAATCGAAGTTCCGTAGCCCGCGTATATGCTGTCCGAAGAACTCCGCAAGAAGGTTAAGCAGATCGAGGTCACCACGAAACGGGTGATCGACGACGTCATGAGCGGCGGTTACCGCAGCCATTTCAAGGGCCAAGGAATGCAGTTCTCGGAGCACCGGGTTTACGTCGCGGGTGACGAAGTCCGGCACATCGATTGGAAAGCGAGCGCTCGATCGAAGGAAACCCTCGTGAAGAAGTTCGAGGAGGAACGGGAGCTGAACGTTCTTTTCGTCGTCGACTTTTCCGGATCCGGGCTCTTCGGCTCGAAGAAAACCACGAAAACCGAGGCGAGCGCGGAGATCGCGGCGCTGCTCGCGACCGCCGCGGAGCACACCGGCGATAAGACGGGCCTCATCCTCTTCGCGGGCGAGATCGAAAAGCGGGTCGCCCCTAAACGGGGACGATCACACCTTCTCCGGATCGTCCGGGACATCCTCGAGGCCGAGCCGAAATCGAAGGGAACGAACCTCAAGGGCGCGCTCGAGAGCGCCGCCCGGGTGATGAAGCACCAGGGGATCGTCTTCGTCATTTCCGATTTTCAGGCCGTGAATTACGAAACGGCGCTGAAACGCCTCGCCCGGAAGAACGAAGTCGTCGCGATCCGCGTGCGCGACCGGAATGAGTGGGAAATTCCGAATATCGGCGCGATCGCGGTCGTGGATCCGGAGACGGGCGAGGAAGGGATCGTCGATCCGGGGTCCTATCGGTTTCGGAATTGGTTCGAAAAATACAAGAACGAAGTCGATCAGCGCTTGAAGAACGCCTGTCGGGGCGCGAGCGTCGAGG
>JAYVXM010000420.1:0-4585 GCA_043785205.1 Bdellovibrionales bacterium | reverse complement strand
GGCTTTCGCGGCACCTCCGCATCAAAGTCGCAAAACCTCGAGATTTCAAGCAGGAACGGCGTTTTCCCGAGCGGCGCGGCAAGTTGGCATTCGGGCTGCATTACTAGTCTGTGAGTGCCAACCCCCAAACCCCCTTCAGGCACTTTTTCCCGGCCCAAGCTGCCCCCCTCAGCTTGGGCCCTTTTTTTTCCCAAAACTCTAGTCGATGCCGACCACTTCCAGATCGCGCTTTTGAAGCGCGCGTAAACTTTCCGGGACGGAGTGCACGAGCACTTTTCGAAACGCCTCGATGATCGGCGTTTTCCACTGGAGCCGCCGGTAAACGAGACTCACTTCGCGCGACGGAATCGGCTTGCGAAAGGCTTTCACTTCGATGTTTTTCGGAATCCGTTCCGGTAGCGCGAGGTGAGGAATGAGCGTGTAACCTCCGCTCCTCTCGACGAGCCGTTTGAGGGTCTCGAGATTCCCGCTTTCGAACACCACGTTCTTCAGGATCGTCTTTCGTTTCGAAAGCGCGCAAATCTGGATCATCTGATTCCGAAAACAGTGGCCCTCGTTCAGGAGCCAAATCTGACTCCCGTCGAGATCGCCCTCCGCGACCTTTATCCGCTCCGCGAGTTCGTGATCCTTCCGGACCCAGAGGTAGAACGGTTCGTAAAAGATCGGTGTTTCCTGGAGGGATTTATTCCCGAGGGGCGTCACGAGGAGTCCGGCGTCGATTTCGTCGGAGTCTAGGGCGCGAAGGATCTGGGCGGTCTGCATTTCGTCGATTCGGAGTTGAACTTTCGGGTAAGTTTTCGCGAATTCGTCGAGGAAGAGCGGGATCCAATAGGGCGCGAGGGTCGGGATGACCGCGATTCGGAGTTCGCCCGCGAGTTCCTTCCCCACCCCTTTCGACCCGAGAAGCGAAAGCCGCTTCCACTCGTCGATCACGATCCGGGCCTGCTCGATGACCGCCTTCCCGCCCTCGGTCGGAAGGATCGGTTTTTTCGTGCGGTCGAAGATCGGAAAGCCGAGATCCTCTTCGAGCTTCTTCAGCTGCATGGAGAGGGTCGGCTGGGTGACGAAGGTCGCCTTCGCCGCTTTCCCGAAGTTCCGGAAGCGGTCGACGGCGAGGACGTATTCGAGCTGGGTCATACTGATCATAGATTAAATCGATCATACCATAAAACTTATCGATTTCACTAAAACCAGGCGGCGGCGCCATAATGGGAGGAACCAGACGAAGCGATCGTCGACACCGATCCGAAAACCCCATTCCAAGGAGCACTCCATGTTAGGCGTAGGACAGAAATTCCCCTCTTTTAAACTGAAGGCCACCGTTTCGACGGAGCTGAAATCCGCGTTCACCGATATCACGAACGACACCTACAAAGGGAAATGGCTCGTCGTTTTCTTCTATCCGAAGGACTTCACTTTCGTCTGCCCGACGGAAATCAAGGCATTCGGCGACCTGAACGGAAAGTTCAAGGAACGCGACGCCCAGGTCCTCGCCGGCTCGACCGATAGCGAGTTCGTGCACCTCGCCTGGCGCCAGCACAAGGAGGAGCTCAAACACCTTCCGTTCCCGATGCTCGCCGACATCAAGCGCGAGCTCACCTCGGCCCTCGGAATCCTCGATCCGGCGGAAGGCGTCGCCCAGCGCGCGACGTTCGTCGTCGATCCGCAGGGCATCATCCGCCACGTTTCCGTGTACGACCTGAACGTCGGCCGGAATCCCCAGGAAATTCTCCGGACCCTCGACGCCCTTCAAACCGACGAGCTTTGCCCCTGCAATTGGGAAGAAGGAAAAGCCACGATCAAGGTCGGATAACCCCGCTCGCTAAGGAGGCCCTATGAGCCAGTTCGAAACGTACCGTGAAAATCTGAAAGACTATGCGAAGGATATCCGCCTGAACCTTTCGACCGTGCTCACCCCCGAAGGGGCCCCGGGATTGAACCCGAAGCAAATCGCCACGATCGCCCTCGCCTGCGCGTACTCCGCGCGGGCGAGAGGCCTCGCGGATTCCCTCCTCGCCGAATCGGCCGCCGTAATCGGCGACGCCGACGTCGAGGCGGCGAAAGCGGCCGCGACGATTATGGCGATGAACAACGTCTTTTACCGAACTCAGCATCGATCGGATAACCCCGACCTTCAGAAATTGCCCGCGCGCCTCCGAATGAACGTCATCGGAAAGCCCGGCATCGATAAGGTCGACTTCGAACTCGCGTGCCTCGCCGTTTCGGCTATCGGCGGGTGCGACCGCTGCGTGAATACGCACGTCGCCGAGGTGCTGAAAGCCGGACTTCCGATCGAGGCGGCCCATTCGGCCGTTCGCATCGCGGCCACGATCCAAGCGAGCTCCCTCGCCGAATGGATCGGCTGAACTTTAAACGAAAGGAAACGTATGTCAAAAAACTCACTGCCGATCGATATCGGCATTTCCAAGGAAGATCGCAAGCGAACCGCGGACGGACTATCCCACCTCCTCGCGGACTCCTACACGCTCTATTTGAAAACCCATAACTTCCACTGGAACGTGACCGGGCCGATGTTTCAGACGCTTCACTTGATGTTCGAAACGCAATACAACGAACTCGCCCTAGCGGTAGACCTGATCGCCGAGCGCATTCGTTCGCTCGGCCACTTCGCGCCGGCCACTTATTCCGAATACGGCAAGCTTTCGAGCATCAAAGAAACGAAGGGCGTCCCGGCGGCGAAGGAAATGATCAAACAGCTCGTTCAGGGACACGAAGCGGTCGCGAAAACATCCCGGGCCGTCTTTCCCGCGGCCGAGCGAGCCCGTGACGAAGCGACGGCCGATTTACTGACCCAGCGGATCCAGCTTCACGAAAAGACCGCGTGGATGCTTCGTTCGCTGCTCGAAAACTAGGCGAATCCGCTCGGCGCGATGCCCTTCGAGAGCAAGCTTGAGCAAGACGGTCGCCCCCGCTACACTCCGTCCATGGCTCATGGAAAAGATTCCCCTTCCCTATCGGCGATGATCGCCGACCGCCGCTTCTGGCCGCTTTTCTGGACCCAGGCGCTCGGCGCGTTTAACGACAACGTGTTTAAGAACGCGATCGTCATGCTCATCACGTTCAAATCGGTCACGCTCTTCGGCCTCTCGAAGGAAAGCTTGGTCGCGCTCTGTGGGGCGATCTTCATCCTCCCGTTCTTTCTTTTTTCGGCGGTCGCGGGCGAGCTCGCCGACCAGCGATCGAAAACCGTCCTTAGCCGTTTCACGAAGGTCTGGGAAATCCTGATCATGGGGATCGGCGCCGTCGGCTTCGCGCTCGAGTCGCTGCCCCTCCTCCTGATCGCGCTCTTCATGCTCGGGATGCAAGCAACGTTCTTCGGCCCGATCAAGTACGGGATCCTTCCGGAACTCCTCGGTCCCCGCGAACTCATCTCCGGGAACGCGCTCATCGAGCTCGGGACTTTCGTATCGATTCTCCTCGGCACGATTCTCGGCGGCGTTCTGATGGGCCTCGGCGATAGCGGACGACACTGGGTTTCCCTCGCCGCCATCGGCATCGCGGTCCTCGGCTACCTCGCGAGCCGCGGAATCCTCCCGATGCCGGCCCGGGCGCCGAAACTGAAGGTCTCCCGCCATCCGATCGCGCCGACCTTCGAACTCATCCGGCTCGCGCGGAAAGTCCCGAGCGTTTTCCTCTCGATCCTCGCCATTTCCTGGTTCTGGCTCCTCGGGTCGATCGTCCTTTCCGTACTCCCCCCCCTCTGCAAGGACACGCTCGGCGGCTCCGAAAACGTGCTCACCTTTTTCCTCGCCCTCTTCTCGCTCGGCGTCGGATTCGGCGCCCTGCTCTGCGAACGCCTGAGCTTCGGATCGCTCGAGCTCGGCCTCGTGCCGATCGGCTCGATCGGCATGACCCTCTTCGCGTTCGACATCGGAGTTCTCGCGATGCCTCCGGCTCCGACCATCGCCGCGCTTCTCTCCGTCGCGAACGGATGGCGCCTCGCGATCGACCTCTTCCTCTTCTCGATGTCGGCGGGCCTCTTCACGGTTCCGCTCTATACGCTGATCCAGCTCCGCTCGGACGAGCGCGAGCGCTCGCGGATCGTGGCCGCGAATAACGTCCTGAACGCGCTCTTCATGGTCGTCGGCGCCGTCGGGCTAATGGGTCTCTACGCGCTCGGCCTGAAGGGTCCGCGGATCTTCCTCGTCCTCGCGGCGCTGAACGCCGGGGTCGCGATTTACGTCTACACCGTCCTACCCGAATTTCTCTTTCGGTTCGTGGCGTGGGTGCTCACGCGTGTGATGTACCGGACGAAGGTTCGGGGCGCGGAAAATTTTCCGGAGTCGGGGGCCGCCGTCGTCATCGGAAACCACGTGAGCTTCGTCGACTGGCTCCTCGTTTCGGCCGCCTGCCCGCGCCCGATCCGATTCGTCATGCACGCCTCGTTCATGAAAATCCCGGTGATCGGCCTTTTCTTCCGGCGCGCGAAGGTGATTCCGATCGCCGGCCAGAAGGAGGATCCCGCCGTCCTTGAGGAAGCGTTCGCGAAGATCTCGGCCGAACTTCGTGCCGGAGAAATGGTTTGCATCTTTCCGGAGGGGGCGATCACGCGGGATGGTAACCT
>JAYVXM010000419.1:0-4631 GCA_043785205.1 Bdellovibrionales bacterium | reverse complement strand
AGAAAACCCGCGCGAATATCTTCCGCGCCGATCTCGCAGACGAGGACGGCTTGCCGATAAAGGACTTGTTCCGTCTTGCGGCAATAGTTCATGACGGAGAACGGATCGTAATCGGTTCCGAAGCGGGACTCTTTATTCGCGGAGGTTCCTTCTTGGTAATAGTCGGCCGCGCCGGCGCTGCAGAATCCGGGTTGTTCGTCCTTCGCGTCTTTCCGGCGTTCTTCGTGGAGAAGTCCGGTGAGGTGCCCGAATTCGTGGAGGGCCGCCCAGCGGCGGATGTCGGCATCGACGCCCGCGTCGTAGCGGGCGAGAATTTGCGGAAGATCGGGGCGATTCCGTGAGGTCGGCGGAAGGTGGAGGGGAAGCGCTTTGTGCATCAGGTTCTGGAGCTCGAGCACGTCCGAACGAAGGCCGGACTGATTGAAGGCGACTCCGGCTTCGATCGGCTTCCGCGTGAAGAACGATGTGATGCGATTCACGGTCGAACCGCTCGTGCTGAAATCACCCGGCGTTCCGAGTCCGCGAACTTTCGGCCCAAGGTCGGCGTCGTAGAGCATGAGCGCGTTCACGGGTTTACCCGGAACGCAGTCGCCGAAACCGCGGAATTCGACGCCGACGCGTTCGCGCGAGTAGGCCGCGCTGATCCAGTTTTGGATCTCGTCGTTTTCGGCGGAGGTCGGAAAGTTCGCGGCGCCGTTGGGAAGAGTGAGGGTCGGCACTTCGCTTTTGAAACGGGAAACGTCATTTGTCCAGCAGGTTTGGACGACGCCCGACTTCCAGCCCCGATTCAGATAACCGATCGAAGCGCCGCCGAGCGAGGACGCAGTGATGATCACGATCGCGATCGAAATCTTGAACCGTTTGCGGCTGAGCTTCATTTCGAGAATCTCCGGTGATTTTACGGGGGATGGCGCATAGATATAGAGAGCAAAACGGCGGCCAGTTTTCCCGCGCGCCACCCGGCCTTAAAACGGGGGAGACTACCGGGCGAGTGTCCATCCTTTAGACACTCTAGAACCGGCGCTACAATCTCCGCGGGTAGCTTAAAGGAACATCGGTAACCGTCGCCGCTCAGGGCGCCGAAAAAAAGAAAATCCCGGCGCCCAACGCGCCGGGATTCGCTTGAAACAAATTAACGCAAAAAAACTCGCTAAGGTCGGGTTAGGCGATCTTCGATTTGCTCGAGGAGTTTCCGGAGGCTCGTCGCGTAGCCCGAAAGTTTCTCGTTCGAATCGGTCGACTTCCACTTGAAGCCCGGGACCGCGAGACCCTTATCGTCGAAACGGAACTCGAACGTCTTCGGCGCGGTGGCCGATCGTTCGGCCTTCACCTTCGCCGCCGCTTCTTCGGAGAGCGGAGCGCCGGAGGCATCGAGGAGAATTTCTTCTTTCGATGCGGCCTCGTCGATCATCGCGAAGTGTTTCGATTCTTCCACGCCGAGCATCTGGCGAAGGAGCGCGCGATTTTTCAATCCGCGTTTCATGAGCTCGACCTTCGTCGCGTCGGGAAGTTTCGTGAAACCGATACACTCCGTGATCCGGGATTTCGGTTTCATGAACGCTTTCGCGATCGTGTCGTGCGAAGTGTAGGCGCCCGCTTCGAGGAGCGAGACGTAACCTTCGCCTTCTTCGATCGGATGGAGGTCGACGCGGTCGAGGTTTTCGCGAAGAGCGATCTCGTGCGTGGCCTTATCGTCGGTCGCGAGCACGCGCGCCGGGATCCGGTCCATGCCCGCGAGTTTCGAGGCGCGGAGCCGGCGTTCGCCGGCGACGACCTTGTAGCGATCGCCGTCTTGCACGACGAGGATCGGTTGGAGCACGCCGTGAAGCTTGATCGAGTTCGCGAGACCTTCGATTTCGCTGTCTTCGAAGTGCGTCCGAACCTGGAGTTCGGAGGCGTCGACCTTGTCGACCGGAACGAAGTTGATCATGAATGTCGTGAGGTTCTTCAGATGCGAGTGAGTCGAGCCGACGGTCACCCGCGCGGTCGAATAGAGTTGCTTGAGGTAGCCGCTGCCTTCGCGGGTCTTGATCTTCGGATTTTCTTTTTCGCCGGTGCTCATGGTGATTCCTTAGGTTGAAACGAGTTCTTCGGTCAGCGAGTTCACGTCTTGGGCGGCGACTCCGCGAGGATTCACGTCCCACACAGTCGTGCGTCTTTTCGTCGCTTCGTTCATATCGGCCGCGCGGTTCATCACGGTCTTCGTGCAGAACTCCGAGAACTGCGAGCGGAGTTCGCCGAGCACTTCCTGGGAGATGACTTCGCGGTTGTCGTACATGTTCGGAATGATCCGAACGGTGAGTTCGCGCTGAAACTCGCGTTGCATCGACTCGATCGTCGTCATAACGAGCGACATGCCGTGAAACGAGAGCGGATTCGTCGAACACACCACGTTCACGAGATTCGAAGCGACGAGCATCGATCCGTTCAGGATCGATGCGGCCGGATTCGTGTCGGCGACGATAAGGTCGTAGCGGTCCTCGATCTTCTTGATCGCTTCGCCGAGCCGATATTCTCGACGCGGCTTGTTATTAAGCGGAATCTCGATATTACAGAGGCCGAGATTCGCCGGAACGAGGTCAAGGCCGGGAGCGACGGTCATGATCGCGTCTTCGAGGGGAAGATCATTGATCAAAACGTCGTAAATCGTCGGCCGCTCGTGGCCATCGAGGATGTCGAGGTTCACCGAGAGGTGGCCCTGACCGTCGAGGTCGATCGCGAGGACCTTGTAGCCCATCATGGCGGCCCGCATCACATACTGTGCGGTGAGGGTCGATTTTCCCGTGCCTCCCTTCACGTTGTAAAACATCTGGGTTTTATGCTGCGGCGCTTCAGGAGCAAAGCCGGTCGCCGCGGCGACCGATTCGAGGTCCGCACCTTCCACCGGAATCTGGGGTCCGGCCGACATCGCGCCGATGCCGTTCGAGCTTTCCCGGAGGTTCCGGAAATAGGTTTGCATCGATTCGAGCGAGATCATCTTCCGATCGACGTTTCCGACTTTTTTTCGAGAGACGACGAGCCGTCCCGTCGACTCGAGTTCGGGTACGAGTGACTTATCGATTTTCGCGATCGCCGCGAATTCGGCGGGCGTGAAATGGATTTCCTTGAATGAGGCCATCCGTGAGGTCCTTCCTTGGAGCTCGATCTTTTCCGATCGGTCGCCGCGGCGACCGCTGAAAAGACTCGAGGGTTTTACTACGGTTCAACTTCCGAGCGGGGCTTGATCCTTCAAGCCCGAAACTTCGGCGCCGCAAAAACTCGCCTGCATGAATTCTGTCGAGCGCGCGAGGAGGGCGCAAGGAAAAACCAACCATCGGTCGCCGCGGCGACCGATAAATAAATCTCGGACCGGTCGCCGCGGCGACCAATGCGTTTCATTCCTGCCTCCCTAAAAACCGATCACTCCCGCGTAGAGAATTGTGCGCAGCTGTTCACTCGGGTGTTCGCGGAAATCCCGGATTGAAAAGGCAACCCACCGCACATCTGACTGAACAGCTGCGCACATTTCTCTACGGGAGGGGCGAGGTTCGTGGGACAGGCCGAAGTCCTGAGTCGGGTCCGGGAAGGACGTTAGGGGTCCGACTCGCGGTCGCCGCGGCGACCGATCAGCGCAGGATCGTACCGATCGGGTAGGGTTCGACCTTCGCCTGGTACGCGATGCCCGGCGACCGGGGGTAGCGGGTTGTGGTTTGAGTGATCGTGAGTTTTCCGATCCGCGCGATCGCGTCGCCGAAATTCGCGTCGACCTCGAAAACGAATTCCTCGATCAGGATGGGATACCGATTCGCGCCGCCGTTGCCCGGCGTTTCGCTCACCACCCGGTGGGTGATCCCGCCGAAAACCGCCCGACCGCTCGTCACCATCTGCTTCGCCTCGAGCACCGTTTCGGCGTTCGCGAGGAGCACGGTCATCGCGGCGTCCTTCCAGACTTCGTCGGCCCGAGCGGTCGCCGCGGCGACCGGGAGGAGAATCGAAAGCATTCCGAGAGAGACGAACGAGGCGAACTTCATAAAACAGATTTCTTTAGCTGGAGGCGGATTGATAACGCCGAAGGCCCCGGCGCCAAAACCAAACGTCGAAAAGATAGAACCCGATGAGCACGATCGCCACGCCCGCCCCCTCGCGTAGAGACAAACCGAAGAGAAGCGCCCGAGTCGGAACCGAGCCGATGAAGGCGAACGGGAGGAAGGTCATGATCGTGTACCGGATCGCGGCCGGAAAGATCGCGTCGGGTTTCGTCGCGAGCCCGAAGAATTGGAAATAGAGACGCGTGATCGCCCAGCTCCGGTCGGTCCAGAAAACCCAGACCGCGAACGCGAACCGGAGGAGGACGGCCGCCGCGACTCCGACCATGAGCCAAAGCGGTACGAGCGCCCAGCGCCATCCACCCGCGAAGCCCGCCGCATCCGCGTAGCGAACCGCGATGCCGATCCCGAGGAAGAAATTCAGAATCGAGGTGAGGCTCATCCAACGAGTAAGGGCCAAGAACGCCGGGCTCACCGGCTTGGTCAGTAGGATATCGAGCTCGCCCTTGTTCACGAGATCGGAGAACTGCCAGAAGTTCCGCTGGAAGAAGGTCGCGTTGATCGCGTCGGACGCGAAAAAGATCCCGAGGAAGAAGAAGACCTGGG
>JAYVXM010000418.1:0-4632 GCA_043785205.1 Bdellovibrionales bacterium | reverse complement strand
GATTCGATCTTCTCTTTCAGTTCCGGCAGATCCCGCACGGCCCGCATGGCTTGGATCCGCTGATAAGCTTGCTGATCCGTGAACCCGAGCTCTTTCACACAGTACGAAAAGAGCCCGTCGTAGCGAAGCTCCGCGTACGCGCATCGCCGATCGATCTCAAACAGGCATTCCAAGATCGCCGTACCGATCCGGCGTTCGGTAGCGACTAACTTCTTGATGCGAGCGAAGAGGAATTCGTTTTTCATTCTCACTTCGTAGCACACGATTTTTCGCGCTCGAGGTTCGCCTAGGGGCGCTTTAAGGGCGGGACTTTCGCGCGCGCGAATCAAAATTCCAGATTTCGCGATAGACGCGAAAACAACGCGGTTTAGCGCCGTCTATTCGGCGACGGTAGTCGCGAAATTTCGTCATCCCAAAAAACCGTCAATAAAAAACGCGAAAAAAATCCGCAGAAATTCACAAAAATCTGCGATCGAACTTCCCCGGGATGACGACCACCGAGCGCACTCCCGGCACGGACGACCACCGCCTGCTCACTACCGCGGCAAAGTCTCGTCCAACGGATCGGACGCCGCCGCGCGGATCGTGTTCTTCAGCGTCCCGAGGCCCTCGATTTCGAGGACACATTCGTCGCCGGGCTTCAGCCACTGATTATCGGTAATCTTCGAACCGTTCAGCTCGAGGAAACACCCCGTCCCGACCGTCCCCGAACCGATCACCTCGCCGGGATGAAGTTCAGTGCCATAGCTCGCTCGCTCGACGAGCTGAGCGAACGTCCACGTCATGTCTTTGAGATTCCCCTCGGAAACTTTCTTCCCGTTCACCGTGCACGTCATCCGAAGATCATGACGCTCACCCTTAGGTCCCTGAATCGCCTTAGGCGCGAGTTCGTCGCGGGTGACGAGATAAGGCCCGAGCGAGGTCGCGAAGTCCTTTCCTTTCGCCGGCCCGAGGTTGAGCTTCATCTCCTCCATCTGGAGGTGGCGCGCGGACCAGTCATTCATGATGAGGTAACCGAAGATGTACGCATCGGCCCTCGATGACGGAATATTCTTCCCGCCCTTCCCGAGGACGATCGCGCCCTCGAGCTCGAAGTCGAGCCGATCGAGTGCGAGCTTCTGGACCGCGAGGTCGCCCGGTCCGGTCACCGCGAGGTGATTCGTGAAGTAGAAGATCGGAAACTGATCGAACTCCGGAATCATCGGGACGCCGCGATTCCGACGCGCGGTCTCGACGTGCTGACGGAACGCGTAGCCGTCGCGCATCGAGACGGGGCGGGGGATCGGCGAAAGGAGCCTTGTCTTCGTCTCGTCGAGGATCGCGACCGAGGGAATTTTCCCTTGGGCGTGCGCTTCCAAAACTTTCTTCAATTTCGGAAGCGCCCGATCGCTCTCCCGAATGAGCGACAAGACGTCGACGGGCATCCATCCGTCGAGAATCGGCCCCGCATGGGAGAGGTCGATGATCTGGCCCGTTCCGAGCGGCCCGACGTGAAGACCGACGCGCTCGAAACCCTGGGAAAAGAAAGTGACGATTCTCATACGAGGGTTTTCGCTGAACTCGGGCGATTCGGAAAGTAAAAAGGCCGCCCGGGAATCAACCCGGACGGCCTTTATCGACACTAACCGCTCACCTTACGGTGGCAGAAGCTACGAATTACCAGTGGCGCTTGTTGGCGAAGGTTTCCTTGAGGCCCTTAGGGAAGGACCAACGTGGCTTCTTCGTCGCTGGGCGCGCCTTGATTTCCATCGGTTCGCCCGTGAAAGGGTTGATCCCCTTGCCCGACTTGCGAGCTTTCACTTCTTTGCGAACGAGAGTTCCGACCACCGGAAAGCGCACGCGCTCTCCGCCCGCGGCAGCTTTCGCGCCGGCGGTGAAGGCGGTCTCAAGAATCAAGCGAACGTCGGAACGCTTGATGCGAACTTCGCCCTTGCGGGTGACGGTCGCGGATTTCATGAGATTTTCGTGAACTTCATTGATGAACGAGAACTTGGTTTTCTTCTTAGCCATAAGTTAGTTTTTCTCCTGTTATAGGTAATGTTGTAAGAGGCCTTTTTTCCGCGTGCAATCGAATTTTTCAAAATCGTTTTAAAAAAAAGCGCCATAGTTCACGCGGTTTTTCGCTTTTTTTCGGATTTCATTCGTGATCCGTTTATTAAGTACCGCCAAAACCGCGAAAAAAGCGTGATATTGCGAGAAAACTTGCATATTTCGAGCGGTCGCCTCATCCTGCCTTTCTGTGATTCAGACGATATTCTTCGATATGGACGGCACTTTGGTCGATACTGAACTCGCTGCGGCGAAGGCGGTCGAAGACTGCTTTGCGGCGTGGAATCACCAAGTCACGAAGGAAGACGCCGATTTCGTGACGGGGAGAACCTGGGAAAAGGCCTTGGAATTCCTGTTTAGTAAATACCCTCCGCCGCTTCCGAGGGCGAAAGCGACGGGTCATCTCCTCGACGCTTACCGCGCGAAGATCGAAACCGACTTAATTGAAGTGAGCGGTGCGCGCGAATGCGTGACCGACCTCGCGCGCGAATATCCGCTTGCGCTCGTCTCCGGCTCTCACCGCCGCGAAATCCTCTCGATCCTTGAGCGGCTCGGGCTGCGCGACGCGTTCCGGGTCATTCTCGGCGCCGAAGACTACTCGGCGAGCAAGCCGGCGCCCGACGGTTATCTGAAAGCGCTCTCCCTCCTCGGCGCGAATCCCCAGACAACGCTCGTCTTCGAGGACAGCGTCGCGGGCATCGAGTCGGGCTTGGCGGCGGGGCTCCGAGTCTGTGTCATCACTTCGACGAATCATTTCGGGCACGCGACCGATCGCGGACATCATTTCGTCCCTGATTTACGCGGCATCAACCGTGCCTGGGTGAAGGCCCTCAGCGCGCCCGCCGCTTCCGGATAGAGCGCGAAGGCGCGCTCCGAACGGGCGGGATTCCGCGCGAAAACTTCGTTCAATAAAAAGCCGACGGTCAAAGTTTCCTCGCCGGCGTCGGTACGGATCGTGATCTTCCAATCCGGGTGCGAGAGGTCCGGATTTTCCGCCGGAGGAAGGAGTCGGACGAGGCGCTGGCGTACGATCCTTTCGAGGAGGATATTCTTTTCCTCGTTCAGCGGAATTTTTCCGGCCAGCCATTGCTCGCCGACGCGCGCGAACGTCCACGTTCCGCGGTCTTTCCCCTCGAGCTTCACGAGGGTGACCGCGTGAACCGACTCGATCGGCGCGAAGAACGGAGATTTCGCGACGAGCGAATCGGGCGTTTCGAGCATCGCGAGGAAGGCGACGAGCGCCCCGCGTCCGATCCACGTTTTCGCCGTCTCAGATCCGAGCTGAAAATAAACTTCGTTCAGCCCCGCCGAGTCGCCGAGCCGGAGGATCTTCGCGGCTTCCGATTCGCCGAGCCGGATTTCGAGACGGCCGGGATGGAGCCCGAAGACCGCGTCATTCCCGTCCCCGGCGGCCGCCTCCGTCGAAAAGGTGCCGAGGATCTCGAGAAGGTGTTCGACGAGTTTCGTATCCGCGAGATCGCCCGGTTCGCCCGGGCGATCCGAACGGGTGACGATCCGCCACGCCCCGTTCAAGCCTTTTTCGAGACGGACGTTCCAAGCCGGAATCCCGGGCGGTCGCGCCGAAATTTCGAGCCGCGCGCCCGCGCCGTTCGCCGCCGCCACGGCCGCGCCGAGGGCCGGCCGTCCGAGCGGGAGGTCGGGCTCCGTGGAGCGCGGCGTGCAGCTCGCCGTTCCGCCCACGAAGAGGACGAAGAAAATCGGAAGGAAAAGCGTGGAATCAAAGCGGAAAGGCTTCATCGCGGTATTTGACATCCTAGGGGGGCGGTCCTATCGTCGCAACCACTATGTTCGGCGATGCGCTCGGCGGGAATTCGACTTCGATTTGGCAACTCGTAAAGCACGGCGGATTGACGATGCTTCCGCTCGCGCTCTGTTCGCTCATCGGATGGGCCGTGATCTTCGAACGGATCCTTCGCTTTCGTTCCCTGAGTCGTTCGCTCCGCTCCTTCCACCTCGAGGCGATGAACGCCCTCCTCCGGCAGGAATGGGACGACGTGAAAAAGCTTTGCCTCGAAAACGAGGGGCTTCCGACGGCCGATCTCCTGCGGACCGCCCTCGATCGCTTGAATGCCAAGGACGAACGGTTGCGGGCGAACTGGATGGAAGCCGTCGATCGGCGTCGCCAGATGCTGAACCAGGAATTAAAGAAGAACCTTTGGATGCTCGGAACGATCGGCAGCGCGGCGCCCTTTATCGGCCTCGCGGGCACCGTCGTCGGGATCCTCCAGGCCTTCGGCGAGATGGCGCGAAAGGGCGCGGGCGGATTCGCCGTCGTCGCGTCGGGCATTTCCGAAGCCCTCGTCGCGACCGCCGCCGGGATCATCGTCGCCGTCGTCGCGGTCATCGCCTATAACGCCTTTCAAACCCGCTGGAGCGCGTTCGTGCTCCTGATCCGGATCCAGACCGAAGAATTCGCGGAAATCCTCAGCTCCTCGTTCACGAAGACCGCGAAGGATTGACCCATGGCGATGCGGCTCGGCGGAAAGTCAGGCTCCGGGGACGAAGACGACGCGGAGATCATGGCGGAGATCAACATCACGCCGCTGACCGACATCTTCCTCG
>JAYVXM010000417.1:0-4657 GCA_043785205.1 Bdellovibrionales bacterium | reverse complement strand
ACCTTTTCGCCTTCGATGTAGACGTCGGCTTTTACGGATTCGGATGCCGTAACTACCATTCCGTTTTTAATCAGGATTGACATTGATGACTCCAATTCACAGTGCTGGCCACGGCCATTTTGCTCGCTTCGCTGCGCGGTCTACCAGACCGTCGCGTCCGACATCCAGCGCGAGGTGATCACCTTCTTATCGGTGAAGAAGTCGACGGCGCCCGCGCCGTGCGCCTTGATGTCGCCGTAGAACGAATCCTTCGTGCCACCGAACGAGAAGAACGACATCGGCGCCGGAACGCCGATATTGATCCCCATCATCGCCGGATCGACCTCGTTCATGAACTTCCGGGCGGCCGCGCCGCTCGACGTAAAGAGCGTCGCGGTATTCCCGAATTCGTTCCGATTGATCCATGCGATCGCTTCGTCGAAAGATTTCGCCTGGGCGAGAATCACGACCGGACCGAACGTTTCTTCCCTCGAAATGCGCATCTTCTCGGTGGCGCCCGCGATGACCGTCGGCTTGAGAAAATAGCCCGGGAGGTGATCGACATTCTTGCGCCCGTCGAGGAGGATCTGCGCGCCTTCCTTCTCGGCCGAAGCGATCAGGTCCTTGATCCGATCCTTTGCGGTCTGCGAGATGACCGGACCCATCTGGATATTCGGATCCATGCCGTCGCCGATCGAAATGTCGGAAGCGGACTTCACCATGCGTTCCTTGACCGTCTTGTACGTTTCGTCGCCGACGCAGATCACGACCGAACCGGCCATGCAGCGTTCGCCGGCGCAGCCGATGATCGACTCGAGCGCGGTCGAGACCGTCTTGTCCATCACCGCGTCGGGGAGTACGACCATGAAATTCTTCGCGCCGCCGAGGGCTTGGACGCGTTTTTTATGCGTATTTCCGGTGTCGTAGACGTACTTCGCGACTGGCGTCGAACCGACGAAGGAAATCCCCTTCACGTCCGGATGGGTGCAGAGCGCGGTCACGACTTCTTTTCCGCCGTGGACGAGGTTCATCACGCCCTTCGGAAGGCCCGTCTTCTCGATCAGATCGAAGATGATTTGATGCGTGAGCGGGACCCGCTCGGAAGGCTTGAGCACGAAGGTGTTTCCGGAGGCGATCGCGAACGGCCAGAACCAGAACGGAACCATCGCCGGAAAATTGAACGGCGCGATCCCGGCGAAAACGCCGAGCGGTTTGCGAATCGTCGTGCAGTCCACGCCGCGGGCAATGTCCTCGAGGTACTCGCCCTGCTGGAAAGTCGTCATGCCGGTCGCGGTTTCGACCATCTGGATTCCGCGGCGAACGGAGGCCTTCGCTTCGAGGAAAGTTTTCCCGTGCTCCTCGGTCACCGCCCGGGCCAGCTCGTCGACCTTAGGGTCCATGAGCGCCTTCAGCTTGAACAGGTATTGAACGCGGTCGATGACCGGCACGTGCTTCCATTCGGCGAAAGCGCGCTGAGCGGCGGCGACGGCGCGGGCGACGTCTTCGCTCGTGCCCATTGGGCATTGATTGATCTCTTTGCCGGTCGCCGGGTTCACGATCGAAAAACCCGTTTTGCCGAACGACGGAACCCACTGACCATCGACATAGTCGCGAATCATGCTCTTCTCCCCCGAGCCGAAGTCCTACGAAAGGACTCGGAATTTTACAGAATGGCCAGGCTAGCCGATCTGGAGCGGGAGGCCAATTTGAAAATGGATAGCGTAAGCAAGCCTTGGCAAGCGTAAAATGCGGCGCGTTATGAGTTCGCCTTTATTCAATTCTGACCGTGTAAAGGGGCCGACGCCCGCGATCGCGTTTCCGTGAAGGGTTGCACGCGCCCGGCGATCCCGCCTATGATCACGCTATACGATGACCGAAGAGCTGAAAACCGCGACCGCGCCGCGCGTGCACCGAAAAGCCGGCGAAAATTATTCGGACGAAACCGTCCGGCGCCGCCGGGAAGCCATCGAACGGGACTGCGGGGTGAGCCTGAAAAGCGTCGGCGATCATCGGCTCCTTCCGGAATCGCTTCAGGGTAACATCGAAAACATGATCGGCGCCGCCCGCGTTCCGATCGGGCTCGCGGGACCGCTCGTCGTTCGCGGCGAGGAGGCCCGGGGGAACTTTTACGTTCCGCTCGCCACGACCGAAGGGGCGCTCGTCGACAGCTACGCGCGTGGAATGGCCGCGATCGCGCGCTCGGGCGGCGTCCGGACTCGCGTGCTGAAAAACGTAATGCACATCACTCCCCTCTTTCTATGCGAAAACGTCCGGGAGGCGGCGACGCTCGCCCTCTGGACCACGGAAAATTTCGATCGGATCCGCGCGGTGGCGGAAGCGACGACGAGTCACGGGAAGCTGAAAAGCCTCGAACCCGTCCTACTTGGGCGGAATCTCCATCTTCAGTTCAATTACGACACTGGCGACGCGATGGGCTTGAACATGATCAATATCGCGACGGAACGGGCCTGCGAATTCATTCGCGATCAGCGCAAGATCGCCCGCCACTATCTCCGCGTGAATCTTTCCGCCGACAAAAAGAACTCCCACCGGAATTTCGTCGCCGGGTACGGCAAGGAAGTCCTCGCCGAAGCGGTCGTTCCCCGGCGGGTCGTCACGCGCATGCTCCGTACGACGCCTGAGGAGCTGAAGGATTTTTGGAAAGCCGCCGTGACCGCGGGCATGAAGGCCGGGATCACCGGCGTGAACGCGCACCTCGCGAACGGGTTGACCGCGCTCTTCATCGCGTGCGGGCAGGACGTCGCCCAAGTCGTGAACAGTGCCGTCGGCATTCTCGACCTCGATCTCACGAAGGAGGGCGATCTCTACGCGAGCCTCCACCTCCCGAATCTCGTCATCGGGACCGTCGGCGGCGGGACCGGGCTACCGACCCAGCGCGAATGCCTTGAGCTCATGGGCTGCTACGGCACGGGAACCGCCGGAAAATTCGCCGAAATCACGGCCGGAATGTTGCTCGCCGGCGAGATTTCGCTTTCGGCCTCGCTCACGAGCGGGGACTTCTCGAAGATTCATGAACTTAAACACGGCTTCACGAAGTCGCTCGCCGAGCTCGACGGTCGATCGGAGAACACGTGAAAACCCTCGCCGCGATCCGCGACGAAGATCTTCCTTTCATCGGCGGGAAGGCGGCCGGCCTCTCGCGGCTCGTCCGCGCCGGATTCCCGGTCCCCGAAGCTGCGGTCCTCGACTCGCGCGACCTCGCGCGATTCACCCAGGGCGTCCCGCCGCCCGACCTCGCCGCCCTCCTTTCCCGGTGCGTCGGAGCGCTGCGCGCGCGTGGATATGCGAAGTTAGCCGTTCGAAGTTCGGCCCTCGGCGAGGATTCCGCCGACGCGTCCTTCGCGGGCATGTTCGAAACGATTCTCGACGTTCCGATCGCCGATTTCGGCGCCGTGCTGGCCGCGATCCGGAAATGCGCGCTCGCCGCCGACTCCGAGCGCGCGATCGCCTACCGGAAATCCCGCGGTCTCCCGCGCGACGCCACGCGGATGGCCCTCGTGATCCAAGCCATGATTCCGGGCGACGCCTCCGGCGTCCTCTTCACCCTCGACCCGACGCGCGGCCTCGACTCGACCCACGTGATCGAAGGCGTGCGCGGAACCGGCGAAAAACTCGTCGGCGGCTCCGTCACGCCGGAACGCGTGAGCTACGACTGGCGTGCGGGAACGATGAGCGAAGCCGGCGTGGTGCTGACCGCGGAGCGCGTGCGCGCGCTCTCGACGATCGCGCTCGGCGTCCAGCGCGAGTACGGCTATCCGCTCGATCTCGAGTGGACGATTCAGGCCGGAAAAGTCTTCCTCCTCCAAGCCAGGCCGATCACCCGCGTTTTTTTCGAAACGACCGACGACTGGACGAACGCGAACATGAAGGACGGCGGCGTCGCCTCTTCCGTCGCGAATCCGTTCATCGCCTCTCAGTACCGGATGATGATGAACCGGACGATGCCCGATTACTTCATCCGCATGCGGATGCTCCCGAAAGGAATCGAGCGCGAATGGTCGCGCCTCGTCGGCGGGCATCTTTACTGGAATCTGAGCGCGACGAAACTCGCGGTCCAGCGCCTCCCCGGATTCATCGAACGCGAGTTCGACGAAGGACTCGGAATCGCGCCGAACTACGCGGGTCCGGGCGCCGTCACGCCGATTTCGCCAAGGAGCCTCTTTCGCGGCCTACGCGTCCTTTCCGCGCTGAAACGCTCGCTTCGCGAGCGACCCGCGGCGAGCGACGCCGTCGTCCGCCACTCCGACGCGATCTTCGCCGAGCTCACCCCCGCCCGCGTCCGCGCCCTGACCGACGCCGAACTCGGCGAACGGGCGGAGCGGCTGATCGAAATCGACTGGTTCACCGTCGAGGGCGGCTACTTCTACCATATTTACGATAATTCGAACTGCCGGACCCTTTTCATGAAGGCGCTCGACCGATTCAATCGCAAGGCGGCCGAAAAAGTAAGCGCGCTCGATCTCGTCACCGGTCTCGGTGAAATCCCGCACCTCGCGCCGCTGAACGAGCTCTGGAAGATTTCCCGCGCGATCCGCCGGGATCCGAACCTCCGCGAAGCGGTGGCGAAGACTCCGGTCGCCGACCTCGTCCGGAATTTCCGCGAGGGGAAGGATTTTCCGTCCGCCGCCGAACTCCGCCGCTTCATCGCCGACTATCG
>JAYVXM010000416.1:0-4668 GCA_043785205.1 Bdellovibrionales bacterium | reverse complement strand
CGGCACCTCGGTGAAGACGAATCCGAACGCGATGGTCGCGCTCGCGAAGAACACGATCTTCACGAACGTCGCGCTCACCGAGGACGGGGACGTCTGGTGGGAGGAAATGACGGAAACGCCGCCCGCGCGCCTGACCGACTGGACCGGGCAGCCCTGGACGCCGGCGATCGCGAAGGAAACCGGGCGCAAAGCCGCCCATCCGAACGCGCGCTTCACTTCGCCCGCCGCGCAGTGCCCATGTCTCGACGAGAACGCGGAAAATCCGGCCGGGGTTCCGATTTCGGCGTTCATTTTCGGAGGGCGGCGCCCGGATACGGTGCCGCTCGTGTACCAATCGAACTCCTGGGAACATGGCGTGTACGTGGCCGCGACGACCGGTTCGGAAACGACGGCCGCCGCGGTCGGGACCGTGGGCGTCGTTCGCCGCGATCCGATGGCGATGCTCCCGTTCGCGGGATACAATATGGCCGATTATTTCGCGCACTGGTTCGCGGTCGGGAAGAAGGCCGGCGCGAACGCCCCGAAGATCTTCGGCGTGAACTGGTTCCGGAAAAACGCGCAGGGAAAATACGCGTGGCCGGGTTTTGGCGACAATATGCGAGTTTTGAAATGGATTGTCGGCCGGGTCGATGGATCCGCCGGCGGGATAGAAACGCCGATCGGAGTAATGCCGAAATTCGCGGACCTTGACTTCACCGGTCTGCCTTATTCGCCCGCGGAGTTCGCCGACGTGACTTCGCTCGACCCTCTAAAATGGGAGCGTGAAATCGCGTCTTCTGCTGAGTTTTTCCTTAAATTCGGAGACCGCGCCCCGAAAGAATTTGCGGCGCTCCAGTCGACCCTTCTCGATCGCTTTTCCGGTCCGGCCCTCGCGACGAGCGAATCCGAAGGGGAAATTCCCGAGCCTTCCGCCGTCGTCTAAGCGGGCGATAAGCGGGCGAACACGCATGGAGAGAGGGGTGAGTCCGGAAGGACCCCCCTCTTTTTTGTTTCGTTTTCCCGACGATTGGCGAGGAAGCGTTAGCCTAAATAATCGAACATGCGTCTGACATGACGCATTATTATCACGCGGGCGGCGTGTCATGATCTGTAGAGTGGTCCCCATGCTGTACGTCGATGGAGTGGGAAATGAATCAGGCACAGGCTATCGTTTTTTCCGTGTTGTTAGGGGTTTCTGCTTCGTCGTGCGCGCCGAAGGAGAAGCAACACGAGTCGTTTCTTCAAGTGGACGCCCCATTCCAGGACTTCGTGCATAGTTTTGAAACGGTTTCCGCCCAACACGGTCAACCGATCACCGTGAGCGATCTCGTCATTCAATTCGGTTCCACGCCGAGCCTGAACGAAACGGGTGTCTGCGAATGGGCCGACAACCAAACTCCGAAGATCACCGTGAACGAGCGCATCTGGAACACGCTGAACGACTACGACAAGCAGGAAGTGATCTTCCACGAACTCGGCCACTGCATCCTGAAGCGCGTGCATCAAAACACCGAGATGATGGCCTACAACGGTACCGTCCAGGTCGCCGAAAGCATCATGTATCCTTACCGAATCTCCGGTACGATCTACCGGGATAATATCACCCACTACAACGACGAGCTCCTCGATCCCGCCAAACAGAATCAATTCTAATCGCGCGGCCCGTAAGCTCTGTCCGAGACGGAGTGGGTCGATTACGCGGGTTTCCGCTGCAACTCCTCGAGATCCTCGAACTCCAACAGGGCGTGGAGCAGCTTCGCTTTCGGATAATTCGTACGGAGGAAGACATCGTACGCGGGATCCCGCTCGCGGAGCTCCTGCGTGAATTTGAACTGAGTTTGGAAGGCCGTCGCTTCGGCCTCGACCAGCGCCGCCTGCGAGAGCGTCGCGCGGCCGGCGGGACGGGGACGGAGCGAGTGGACGATCTCGTGGACGAGAAACGGCGCCAATACTCCGATCGGACTTTGGAAATCGAGGAAGATCGTCCCGGTCGGACCTTCGGCGATGAAGCACGCCCCGATCGGCTGGTCGGCGGGAATCACCGCGCGGAGTTTCGCGACGAGCTCCCGCGGGTAGGCGGCGATCTTGAATTCGCCCCGCTTCAAGCGCGGAAGGAAACGTTCGAGCAATGCCCGGCCGGTCGCGGTGCGCGCAACGAGTTTCAGGACCGGATCCGGATTTGCATCGGCGATAAGGGTGGAATAGGCGCCCATCATTCTCTTCACGTTTCGGCGGGTTGAGCCCATTCCTGAACCGAAAAGGAGCGGGGATCCCGCATGCGCCTCGACCGAAGCCTCGTTTTCGCCCTCGTCCTCGCTTTCGGCCTTTTCCGGGTCCCGACCGTCTTCGCGGTAAAGGACTTTCGGGAGGCGAAGCGGATCGCCTCCCGGCTGCACGCGCCGCGGGGACTGACCCTCTATTGTCGATGCCGCTACTCGGGTAAAGTGATCGATCTCCCGTCCTGCGGACTCGTTCCGGCGCGGGATCCGGCCCGGGCGCGGCGCCTCGAGTGGGAGCATGTGGTCCCGGCCGAGGCCTTCGGGCTCATCTTTCCCGAGTGGCGCGACGGGGGCCCGCGCTGCGTGAGCCAGGGGCGGAAGTTTCGGGGCCGAAAATGCGCCGAAACGAACCCCGACTTCAACCGGATGGAAGGGGATCTGTACAACCTCTTCCCCGAGGACGGCGAAGTGAACGGACTCCGATCGAACTACTCCATGTCCGAAATCGGGTGGCTTGGCCGGTGGGCGGGGCTTTCGTTCGGGGGTTGTAAAGCCCGAGTATTCGAATCGAAGTTCGAACCGATGGATTTCGCGAAGGGGACAGTCGCTCGAGCGTACCTTTATATGGACGGGGAGTACCCCGGCCGTGGCATCCTATTCGAGAAGACCCGAAAACAGTTCCTCGCCTGGGACGCGGCCCATCCGGTCGAGCCTTGGGAGTGCGATCTCTACCGAGAGATTCGAAAGGTTCAGCGCGATGATAACCCCGTACTCGCTTCCCGCTGCTCGAGCGTTCCGCGCTGATCGCGTGCCCGTTCCCGAGGATGTCGTCACCCGTCTCGCCGCGCTCCGACTCGCCGGGGCGCTTGCTCGCGGCCGGCCGGTCGACCTCGAGATCGGGTGCGGCGTCGGCTGGCATCCGATCCGGTACGCCCAGGAAAATCCCGGCCGGACCCTCGTCGCGATCGAGCGGACCGCGGAGAAGTTCGCGAAGTTCGAATCGCGATTGAGCCGGCATCCCGAGCTCGCGAATCTGATTCCGGTCCACGCCGACGCGGTCGCTTGGGTGACTCACTTCGCGCCGCCGACGGCGTTCGACCGGATTTTCGTGCTTTATCCGAACCCGAATCCGAAGAACCCCGCCGCGCGCTGGATTCGGATGCCGTTTTTCGGGCGGCTAATCGAAACGCTCCGTCCAGGCGGCGGAATCGAGTTCCGAACGAACCGGGCGGATTACGCCGACGAAGTGCGCGAGCTCGGCCTTCGCGAATGGAAATTAAAGTTGGTCGCCGAACGTCGGTTTACGCGTTCCGAAGTCGCGACGACGGACCTCACGACGCACTTCGAGCAGAAGTACCTCGCCCGGGGCGAAGGCTGTATTTCGGTGCGGCTCGGACGCGAACTCAGTGGGCGGGAAACGCTTCGCTGACGATCTTACAGCCGCGGGATGCGCTGAACGCGTTCGTCGGCGTGAGCTCGTCGATGCTTCTGGCGAGACGGAGGTAGGCGGTCGTGTGGACGGAGAGGCATTTCGAGCGAGCCGCTTCGACGGTGGGGGATAGGACGGTCGGCGTGCGCTCGACGGGAAGGTCCTGGGTGCTCGGAAATCCGGGCGAGCCACAGTCGATCCGCGCCGCGCAAACGAAACGGGACGGTTTCGTTTCGACGGCCTGCGCTCCGACCGCGGTGAAGAAAAGGAGAAGGACGAAGGGGATTCGAATCTTCAAGGGACACCTCTCGGGGTTTCGGTACTCCGGTTTGCCTTCCAGTGTAGCGCGTTCCGGCCCGACCCGCGCTGGGCAATAAAGGACGGTCACCCCGAGAAAGGTCGGACTTTCCCCGTAAACCTGTTAAACTCGGGGCATGTCTTGGCTTCGGCGATCTTGGCGACGGCTCCAGGCCGGCCCGAAGTTCGATCTCCCTTACATCCTTTCGCGGGCGAATCCCGGGGCGCCGCTTTCCGAGCGGGTCGAGTTTTGCGAACGCCTTCTGGATTGGGTCCGCTATACTGGCGGCGGAAAGACGACACCGCAGGCCCGGATCCGATTCCTGCTCCAGCTGCTCGAACGCAAGCCGGAGTGGAAGGAAGTTTCCGCCGAGACCATCCGCAGCCTCCTGCGCGAAACTTCGGCCTACCGGCTCTTTTACGAAACCGGAGTCCCGCACGGCGGCACGTTCCTCCGCGAGCTCGTCCTTCGGATGACCCATATCGTGCTGCCGGTTTCGGAGGACTCGCCGGAACTCGCCGCGATTCTCGGCCGCGTGTTTTACGACGCCGACGACGGGGAATGGGTCGAGGCGATTCCCCCCGAAACCTGGAGGGAACTTCTCGAAGACTGGCTTCTCCCGACGGCGTTTCGCCTTCCTCAGATGGAGCGCTCCCTCGCGGACGCGGCCCTCGCGCTCTCGGTTCAGGGCGCCGCGCTCGCCCTCCGGACCGAATTCTCCAGTCGTTCCCCGGAGTTCGGGC
>JAYVXM010000415.1:0-4671 GCA_043785205.1 Bdellovibrionales bacterium | reverse complement strand
ATCCCGCTCCTAGCTCACTTTTCTTGGCCGGCCTTCGCTTTCGCCATTTTTTACGCGATGATCGTCTTGAATATCCACAACACGGCGTATACCCACCGCTACGCCGCCCACGTCGCCTTCGATTTCCCGAATCGTCTCGCGGCGTTTTTTTTCCAGAACCTCACTTTGAAGATCGTGCCCGAGGAGGCGTTCGTAATTTCCCACCACGTCCATCACGGAATCCCCGATCAGCCCGGCGACCCCCATAATCCGAAGGCCGGTTGGCTCGCGGTGATGGCGTCGGACGCGATCACCCACTCGATCCGGCGGGACTACTCGCCCGAGGACTACGCGCGCATTGCGCGCTGGCTCGCCCACGTCCCGATCCGGACGAACTCCTACGCCGAGTACCGGAAGTGGGGCACGCTTTCGCGCCCGCTCGATACGGTCCTCCTCTTCGCCGGGAACTGGCTCCTCTGGGGCTCGGTATTCTACGCGGTCGGGGGGGCGTCGGCGCTCTACGCCGGATTCGCCGGCGCGGGGATGTGGGGATTCTCGGTTCGGAACTTCAACTACAAGTCTCACGGAGCGGGCGTAGACCGCCGGCGCGCCGGCCGTGATTTCAGCGTCCACGATTTTTCGGTGAACAATTCCCTCGCCGGCCGGGTCGCCGGCGAGTGGCATAGCAATCACCATGTCACTCCGGGGAGCGCCCGGAACGGTTACCTTCCCGGCCAGTGGGATTTCGCGTACGGTTTAATCCGCGGGTTCCATGCGGTCGGGCTCGTCAGCGGCTACCGCAATTTCGAAGCGGAATTCCTTCGGCGGGCCGGAATCACGAAGGAAGCGAAATGAACTACATCCCCGATATTCCGCGCTCGTGGCACAACGTCGGCGTCTCCGGGGACTTCCCGGCGGGGAAACCGACGCTCGTGAAGATCAAGAACAAGGAATTCGTCCTCTACCGCGACACGAAAAGCCAGCTCCGCGCCGTTTCCTCGCGCTGCCCGCACATGGGCGCGAATCTCTGCACCGGCTCCGTCGAGGGCGACCGGATCGTTTGCCCGTTCCACCACTGGAAGTTCGGGACCGATGGAAAGTGCGTCTCCATCCCGGCGAGCGATCATATTCCCGACAACGCCTACCTGCTCACCTATCCCGTCTTCGAGCGGCACGGAATCGTATCGCTTTTTTACGGCGAAAAGCCCACGTTCGACTTTCCGTTTTTCCGCGACCTCGATCCGGAAGAGTTTTTCAGCGACGCCCGCTGCTTCGAGGTTCACCAGGAGGGCTCCTGGTACATCGTCCCGTCGAACGCCTTCGACATGCAGCACTTCATCCACGTCCACGGCCGGACGCCGATTAAAAAGCCGAAAATCACTTACCCGGACGACCACTGCGCCCAGATCACGGTGAGTTACGAAATCGTCGGCCGAAATTTCATGGACCGTCTGATCGGCCGCCTCTTCGGAAAGATCGCGACCCTCGACTTCACGACCTACGCGGGAAATCTGATCTTCGCGGTCACCCATCTCGGATCCTTCACTCATTACATGATGATCTTCATTCAGACGACTTCGACCGGCTCGTCCGTTTCGAAGATCTACACGTTTTCGAAGGGCGCCCGCCGCGGCGCTTGGTACCGCGCCCTGAAGAATCCGATCCTCGGCATCCTCGGGAAGATCTCGCAGATCTTTTTCAACGAAGAGGCCGTCTCCCTGAAGCACGCCTACATCGATCCGGCTCGCCTCCACCCGAACGATTCCGACCTCCTCGAATATTTCACGTGGCTGAACGCCTACCATAAGCGGGCCCGCGAGAACGCCTCGGCCAAGAAGGAAGTCGTTACGCCGGAGAGCCAGCAAACGTACATCGTCTGAACGGCGCCAGGGATTTGGCGAGCGTCGGCATTTCGCTCGCCACCGGCGGTTCGGCTAGGCAATATAGGGAGCATGGCAGGGCTCGGGAATCGGCTAGGGAAGCGCCTTCAGGCGCGATTTAACGCGACGGATCCGCGAATTTTCGTCGCGTCGATCCTCTTCATCTACCTCGTCCTCGGGCTTACCGTCCTCGGTTTCAATCGGAGTCCCGAACAAGCGCTCCTTACGACGGCGCTCTGTTGCGGCCTCGACTGCGCGCTCACTCGGGTCTTCTACGGAAAATGGGTCTTTCCCCTGAGCGCGATGATCACGAGTTTCTCGCTCTCGTTTCTCCTCAGCTTCGGGCACCACTCGTGGGTGATCGGGCTGCCGATCCTGCTCGCGATCGGATCGAAGTACGTCCTCCGGCTGAACGGAAAACACTTCTTCAATCCCGCGCTCTTCGGCGTCGCCGTCTCACTCCTCGTTTCCCGGGAACTCATCACCGCCGCGCCCGCGTACCAGTGGAACGGGATCGGACCGATGTCGGCGTTCGTCGTCATGCTTGGGCTCACCTTCGTCATTCCGAAAGTGAACCGTCACTGGCTCGTGATCGCGTTCCTCGCGACCTTCACGTTCCAGACGGCGCTACGCGCTTTCATCATGCGCCACCACCTCCCGTTCGAGACCCTCTTTTTCGGCACGCTGAGCTCCCCTTCGTTTTTCGTCTTCACCTTCTTCATGATCACCGATCCGGCGACCTCGCCGCCGAAGAAGAAGGACCAGATCGTCGTCGGGGTCTCGATCGCGCTCGTCGATCTTCTCTTCCACATCCGACAGAGCTACTACACGTTTTTCTTCGCGGCCCTGACCGTGGCCTCCGCGCGCTTCCTCTGGTTCCATTTCCAAAACCTCCGCGCGAACGGCTTCGCGGCACGGTTTCGGGAAGGGTTCCTCGGGAACGGATACTGGCGCCAGCCCGCCACGTTCGCCGTCCTTTTTCTCGTTTCGGGCGCCGCTTACTCCCAGATCCTCCATCCACGCGCGATCGCCGATCATCCGGGCTTTCGGATGGAACGCGTCGACGCGTCGGTGACCGGGCTCGACGCCGATCGGAGGGGGGACCTCCTCGACAAAGTCGATCCGCGGATCCAGCACATCGTGAAGTGGCTCATCGCCGAAACCGAAGGCGTCGCGATCGGGGATTACGACGGCGACGGCCAGCTTGATCTTTTCCTCGCCCAACCGCTCAAGGAAGCCTCGAAACGCGCGATGCTCTACCATGGCGATGGCGGCCTGAAGTTCCGGGAGGTTCCGATCCCGGCCCTCCGCGAAATCGTCGCCGCGCCGGAAAAGTACGGGATCATCACGAACGCGGTTTTCGTCGACTATAATAACGACGGCGCCCAGGACCTTTTCCTTTCCGTCGTGCACGGCCACCCGATCCTCCTGAAAAATAGGCTCAAGGAGACTGGAAAGCCGGATTTCGTCGACGTTTCCCACGAAACCGGCCTCGATAAAATCATGACCCAGTCCCTCGGCGCGACCTTCGCCGACTTCAACCGCGACGGCCTCCTCGACCTCTTTATCGCGAATGTCCTCGAGGAAAATCTCCCGGACTACGCGAAGCCGACGCCGCTGAATCTTTTCCACCTGCCCCTGCCCGAATATCCGGGCGACCGCCGGATGTTCAACTTCATGCACGCTTCGTGGAACCTCGCCGACAACGGCGGCCATAACGTCATGCTTTTTCAAACCCCGGACCATAAGTTCGAAGTGCAAGACCCCGCCCTCTGGGGGGGCGTCGAGACGCGCTGGTCGCTCGCGGTCGGCGCCGCGGATCTGAATCACGACGGCTGGCCCGACCTCTACGTCGCGAACGATTTCGGGCCGGATGAACTTTATCTGAACCGCGAGGGGAAGGGTTTCGAAAGTATCAAAGGGACGACCTTCGGGTCGATCGGCCGCGATACCTACAAGGGCATGGACGTCTCGATCGCCGACTACGACCGGACGGGTTGGTTCGGCGTATACGTTTCCGACGTCCACCACGCGCTCCAGGCCGAAGGAAGCCTCCTCTGGTCGTTCGCGCCCGGCGCGGACGCCTTCCATCCGGAGATCACGGAGACCGCCACGAAAAAGGGCGTTTTGAACGAAGAGCGATTCGGATGGGGCGCGGCCGCGACCGATTTCGACAACGACGGGTGGATCGACCTCGCCCAGGCGAACGGAATGGTCGACGATACTTACGATAAGCGTTTCGAGACGTGCCCCGACTATTGGTATGTGAACGAAAAAGTCGCGCGCTCGCCGCCGTCCTATCACCGCTATGCCGACAAGTGGGGCGATATCCGGGGCTACTGCATTTTCGGAAAAGAACGGAATCGCCTTTATCTTAATCGCGGTCCGAAGGCCCAGCCCCAGTTCGTCGACGTCGCCGAAAGCGTCGGCCTGACCGAAGAGACGAACTCGCGCGCCGCCGTTACCGCCGACTTCGAAAATCACGGTCGCCGCGACCTGATCTTCACCCACCCCTTCGCGAAACCGACCGTCTACCGGAACCTCTCGACACTACCGAAGGACCAGGAAAACGCCTGGGTCGGCCTCGCGCTCGTCGGAAACGGGAAGACCTGTAACCGCGACGCGATCGGGACCCGCGTCGAGCTCGAAGTGAAGGACCCGTTCGGACATCCTTTCCGTCAGGCCGCCGAGGTCCAGACCGTCAGCGGCTTCCTCGGCCAGAGCGACCGCCGCCTCCACTTCGGCCTCGGGCCGAAGCCGCTCGAGGTTCGCGCGAATATCTACTGGTGCGGCGTCCGCACGCCGGAAATCC
>JAYVXM010000414.1:0-4680 GCA_043785205.1 Bdellovibrionales bacterium | reverse complement strand
ACCTGTAACTTTTTTTGCCATGACTGCCTTTGCTTGCCCGGTTTACCCTTCGAAACTCCTCATTAACTTCGGTAACTTACGAAGAAATCGAGGAGACCGTGAAGATGCCGGCGCAGATTTTAAAAAGAGAAACGTTAAGAGTTCCGGGGGTCTAACACGTAGGTTTAGACTTTTTCAACCTGAATAAAGTCGAGTTCGACCGGCGTCGAACGTCCGAAGATACTGACGGAGACCTTCACTTTACCTTTATCCGGATTCACGCCTTCGATCACGCCGCTGAAGTTCGCGAATGGACCGTCAATCACCCGAACGGTTTCACCTTCGGTGAAGGCGATCCGTGGGCGGGGCTTCGATTGACCTTCCGCGATGCGGTTCGTCATTTTATCGACTTCGTCTTGGGGAACCGGAATCGGCTTTAAACGATCACCGACGAATCCCGTGATCTTAGGGGTGTTCTTCACGATATGCCAGGTCTCGTCGGTGAGCTGCATCTTCACGAGGATATATCCCGGGAAAAAGCGGCGCTTCGTCGTGCGCTTCTGGCCGTTTTTCAATTCGACGACGTTCTCTTCCGGAACGATAATTTCGCCGAAAAAGCTTTCTTTCTTAGCGGTGCGAACGCGCTCTTCAAGCGCGAGTTTCGCCTTATTTTCATAACCCGAATAGGTATGAACGACGTACCAGGACATTTCGGTAGAAGACGACATGACGGGCTCCATTAGAGAATCCACTGAATGACGAGCGTCCAGAACTTATCGACCAGTCCCAGAATTAAGCCCGTGATGAGAACCATGATTACGACGACGAAAGTAGCCGACATCGTTTCTTTTTGGGTCGGCCAGGTGACGCGAGAAAGTTCGGTCACCGTTTCATGCATGAACTGGTTGGCGGTGTCGTTTTTAATCAGCACCCAATAAAGCACTGCGCCGATCGCGAGCGAACCGAGTCGAATGGCGAGATCGGTGCTCTTGAATTTCGCTTCGAAGTCGTAGACTCCGGCGAGTTTGAAGAGTCCGGCGAAGACAATATAAGCGACGAGGAGACTAAACGCTCCGAAGATGATCCAAACCGCTTTATTATTGCTGTTTTCCATTAATCTTTCGACCTTTCCCAAGAAACCGAACGTCTGAAAAGTGGCAGGGCAGGAGGGATTCTAACCCACAACCTACGGATTTGGAATCCGCCGCTCTACCATTAGAGCTACTGCCCTACTGTCTTTGAGCTCCAAACGGGTGGAGAGCGACCAAAAAAGCATTGGAGGCCCTCCACCCTGCGGAAGCTTTACGGAGCGATACGCAGTCCCTTAGGCCAGAATCGTCGCGACGACGCCGGCGCCGACGGTACGGCCGCCTTCACGGATGGCGAACCGAAGTTCCTTTTCCATCGCTATCGGCACGATCAGTTCGACTTCGATTTCGACGTTGTCGCCCGGCATGACCATCTCGACGTTCGCCGGAAGGGTCACGACGCCCGTGACGTCGGTCGTACGGAAGTAGAACTGAGGACGGTAGCCCTTGAAGAACGGAGTGTGACGTCCGCCTTCTTCTTTCGTAAGAATATAGGCTTGGCCTTTGAACTTCGTGTGCGGAGTGACGGAGCCCGGAGCCGCGAGGACTTGGCCGCGTTCGACTTCTTCCTTCTTCGTGCCGCGAAGGAGAGCGCCGATGTTGTCGCCGGCCTCACCCCGATCGAGAAGTTTACGGAACATTTCGACGCCCGTGCAGGTCGTCTTCGTCGTCGGACGAATCCCGATGATTTCGATTTCGTCGCCGACGTTCACGATCCCGCGTTCGATGCGCCCGGTAACGACCGTTCCCCGACCGGAGATCGAGAACACGTCTTCGACCGGCATCAGGAAGGGTTTTTCCGTTTCGCGCTTCGGTTGCGGAATATAGGTGTCGCACGCTTCCATGAGTTTCATGATCGCGGGTTCGCCGATTTCAGACTGATCGCCTTCGAGGGCCTTCACGGCCGAACCCTTAACGATCGGAATGGTGTCGCCTGGGAACTTGTAGTTCGTCAGGAGTTCGCGAACTTCCATCTCGACGAGGTCGAGGAGTTCTTTGTCGTCGACCATGTCGCACTTGTTGAGGAACACGACGATCGCGGGGACGCCGACCTGACGCGCGAGCAGGATGTGCTCACGGGTTTGGGGCATCGGGCCGTCGGCGGCGGAAACGACGAGAATCGCTCCGTCCATCTGCGCGGCTCCGGTGATCATGTTCTTCACGTAGTCAGCGTGGCCTGGGCAGTCCACGTGGGCATAGTGACGATTGGCGGTTTCGTACTCGACGTGAGTCGTGTTGATCGTGATTCCGCGCTCTTTTTCTTCGGGCGAGTTATCGATCTGCGCGTACGAGCGCGCTTGAGCCAAGCCCTTTTTCGAAAGGGTGTTCGTGATCGCCGCCGTAAGCGACGTCTTCCCATGGTCGACGTGACCGATGGTACCGATGTTCACGTGAGGTTTATTCCGTGCAAATTTCTCTTTAGACATACCGTTAGGCCTCCACTGAATAGTTACATCGTCTCTCTCGAGACGCGTTTGGGTGATTCGTTTTTCCCCGAGTCACAGGGGGTTTAAATGGAGCTCTTGTCGGGATTCGAACCCGAGACCTCTCCCTTACCAAGGGAGTGCTCTAGCCAACTGAGCTACAAGAGCAAGAACACCTAAACTTCGACCCTGGGTTTCACTGAAAATCAGCGTCGATATCCTTCTCAAAACAGAACGTTTAAAATTTTGGAGCGGGAAAAGAGACTCGAACTCTCAACCCTCGGCTTGGAAAGCCGATGCTCTAACCAATTGAGCTATTCCCGCCCACTTCGCTGCATTTCGATCCGTCAGATTTCTCCTTCGGTCCGAATTACCGCTTCAGATCATCTCGAAAACGGCTTTTTAAAAACCATCCTCGAGAGGATTTGAAGTGGTGGAGAGAGAAGGATTCGAACCTTCGAAGGCTGACGCCGTCAGATTTACAGTCTGATCCCTTTGGCCACTTGGGTATCTCTCCAGATACCAACGCTGCTCCGAACGCCTAAAAGTCAACCGCTTCAACCCTCACGGATTGAAGCGATCAAGATTCAAGCGTTTTAAGCGTCTCGTTTCTACGTCAGCCGTTCGCCAAATCCAATAGAGAAAAAATGGAGCTGAGAAAGGGACTCGAACCCTTGACCTACGGTTTACAAAACCGTTGCTCTACCAACTGAGCTATCCCAGCGCGACCCCGCTACCATCGCGTAAATCGGGCTTAAAAACCCAGAAAAATCGTACTTTGCCGTTCCGGTGCGACCGGAGGTAAGATGGGGATAGAAAAGGGAGCGTCCAACTTTCAACATGCCGCAGCGACCCTCTGATCAATCTCCGATTCTGATTATTCAACACGCGCCGCATGAACATGCGGCTGCATTGCGCCGCGCATTAGAGTCGCAGGGAATTCCGACGCGGGTCACGAAAATCTGGGCGGGCGAAACCCTCCCCGACCCCCGGCAAATCGGCGGCCTCGTCGCGCTCGGCGGTCCGATGGGCGCGAACGATGAAATCGATCACGGGTGGATCCGCGACGAACTCCGTTGGATGAAACAGGTTTACGACCTCGGCTTACCGATCGCCGGGATCTGCCTCGGCGGACAAATGCTCGCGCGCGCGCTCGGCGGGAAAGTCGTCGCGAACGACCACCCGGAAATCGGATGGTTCGAAGTCCGGGTGAACGCCGAAGGGATGCGGGACCCACTCATGAGCGCGGCCGGACCGACTCCGAAATTCTACCAATGGCATTACGACGCCTTTTTCCCGCCTCCGGGAGCGAAATCCCTCGCGGACAGTCCGATTTGCGCGCATCAGGCGTTTCGAATCGGTGATCATGCGTACGGCTTCCAGTTCCATCCCGAAGCCGACGCCCAGCTCGTCGACGAGTGGCTCCAAGTCGAGGGCACGGACGATGAAATTCTCCTCGCGCGAATCGCCCACCACCAAGCCTGCGTGCAAACGCCATCCGAACACCTCGAAAACGCCCGCGCGGGCGAACAATTCAGCCTGAGTTTCGTCGCCGCAATTTCCCAACTTTTTCAAAAAGAGAGCTACGCCCCGGTCGGTGGCGCGCTCGCCGCGAAATACGCGGAATTTCACGAGCGGGCGACCCAGGTCATCCTTCAGTTTTACGGTCCGCGGGGCGAATTCGAACCGATCGCCGGCCGGATCGAACGCATCGTCGATATCCCGAAGGGCCGATTCCTCTTCCTACGCGAAACGAGCGGACTCATGTGGCCGGTCCGTCTCGACCATATCCACTCGCTCGAAAAATTAAAGGGATAGTCGGCCGGGGACCCGTTACAAATTGAACCGCAGTGAAGCGATGAGGGCCCGCGTGTAAAAATTCGTCACGTCCGCTCCCGAAGCACCCGCCGGCGTGTAGTTTAATTTAAACCACGCCCAATAAATCCCCGCACCGAGCACGAGGCTCTTCGTGATTCGCGCGTCGACGAGGGCGGTGGCGCCCCGGCTCGAAGTTCCGTCATTCGAGAGCGTTCCGTTTTGGGCCGCTCCCACGGTCTTCATTGGCCGGATGAAATACCCGGTCGTCTCGATGGCGACGTTCCGCGAGAAGAGCGGAATCCGGAGGCGGGCTCCGACCTTCGCGCCCAAGACCGCGGGATGGGAAAGGGTATATTCGTAGCCGCCTAAGT
>JAYVXM010000413.1:0-4690 GCA_043785205.1 Bdellovibrionales bacterium | reverse complement strand
TATAAAGCTCGCAAAGCGCCGGGTCTTTTTCCTGGCAGTCGGCCATCTTCCCGGGCAGCCCGCCGAAGTCGAGCGCCGTCTTTCGGCGCGTGAGCTCGCGTGCCTTCCGCGCCGCGATCCGCGCGGCCGCGGCGTCGATCGCCTTTTGGATCACTTTTTTCGCGACGCCCGGGTGTTGCTCAAAATAGTTATTCAGTTTCTCGTACACGAGGCCGTTCACGAAGCCTTCGACTTCGCCGGTCCCGAGTTTCGATTTTGTCTGGCCTTCGAACTGGGGCTCGGGAACCTTCACCGAGATCACGCAGGCGAGGCCTTCGCGGATGTCGTCGCCGGTGAGGCCTTCCTTCATCTGCTTCGAAAGCCCGCTTTCGGAAATGTACTTGTTCACCGCGCGGGTGAGGGCATTCCGGAAGCCGGCGACGTGGGTACCGCCTTCGATCGTATTGATGTTGTTCACGTAACTCGTCGTCGTTTCGACGTACGAGTCGTTCCATTGGAGCGCGACTTCGGCGTGGAAGCCCGACTTTTCGCCGGAGACGAAGATCGGCGGGTCGTTGAGCTTCTGCTTCGACTTGTTCATATACTCAACGAAGGCCGAAATTCCGCCTTTATACGCGTATTCCTGGGACTTCACCGGCTCGAGGCGTTCGTCGACGAGCGTGATCTTGATTCCGGAGTTGAGGAACGCGAGCTCCCTCAGGCGGGTCGCGAGCGTTTCGTACGAATACTCGAGGGTGTTGAAAATTTCCGGGTCCGGCTTGAACGTCGTCTTCGTTCCGCGTTTTTCCGTGACGCCGATTTCCTTCAGCACGCCGGTCGAGGCCCCGCGGCGGAAGGCCTGCGTGAAGACTTTTCCGTTCTGCTTCACTTCGACGGTGAGCTGCTCGGAAAGCGCGTTGACGACCGAGGCGCCGACGCCGTGGAGGCCGCCCGAAACCTTATAGGCGCCGCCTTCTTCGTTGAATTTCCCGCCGGCGTGGAGCTTGGTCATGACGATCTCGACGGCGGAGAGGCCGCTCGAGTGCATTCCCGTCGGAATGCCGCGGCCGTCGTCCTCCACGGTGACGGAGTTGTCGACGTGAATATGGACGGAGATGTTCGAGGCATGGCCGGCGAGGGCCTCGTCGATCGAGTTGTCGACGATTTCATAAACGAGATGGTGAAGGCCGCGCGCGCCGGTGTCGCCGATGTACATCCCGGGACGTTTACGGACGGCCTCGAGCCCCTCTAAGATTTTGATTTTGTCGGCGGAATAGTCGGAGCTGACGACGGTGGACGCATTCTCGGAAGACATCGATTGAATACCTTTCCCTTCGCGCCGCTGGTCTTTCCTCGTCTCGTATCCGAAGGCACATCGCCCTCATGATCAACCCGGAGAAAAGGATCCGCGAACACGATCAGCCGATTTCGAGCGCCCCCCGGTTTACCCGGAAGATCTTCCCCGCGAAGGGAGGTTCTTCCGTCGAGGTGATGAACACCTGCAGGTCCCCTTCGAAAAGGGTGCGGAGCAGGAACTCTCTTCGCCCGCGATCGAGCTCGGATGAAAAATCATCCAAGAGCAGGATCGGCCGATGCCCCGTCTTCGATCGAAAAAGTTCGATCTCGCAGAGCTTCAGCGCGATGAGCGCGGACCGCGTCTCCCCTTGGGATCCGTGGCCTCGCAGCGGTTGGTCCCCGTAAAACAGGGCCAAGTCGTCACGGTGAGGTCCCGCGAGCGTTACTCCCGCTCTCCATTCCGCCTCCCGTTTAACCGAGAGCGCTTCACGAAATTCAGCTTCAAAAAACTCTAGTTCGGGCGGGGGGTTTTGTAAAGCAAATCGACGGGGGTCGAATGGGGCGGAAGATATTGAAATTCCTTCGTTTTTTCGGATCCAAGCCGAGTTGTAAAATGCGCGAAGCGGCAGCGCTTCGGGAACGATTTTTCGGAGCGTTTCCGTGAGCGGATTTTCGAGTCTCCGAAGCCACTCGAGGCGGGATCGGGCGAGTCGCGCGCCGGCTTCGATGAGCGGGGCGGTAAATCCTTCGAGCATCGCTTCGCTCGGACGAACGTCGTTTTTCAAAAGGGCGTTCCGTTGCTCGAGCACCTTCAGGTAATGCGAGAGAATTTTCAGATAATCGGGGTCCTCGGCCGCGAGCGAACGGTCGAGATAACCGCGACGCAGCGCGGGTTCGCCCCGGACGAGATCGTGGTCGGAGGGGTTGAAAACGATCGAATGAAACCCAAGCTCGACGTTGCCGAAGCGGGAAGAAAGGTACTGCGTCGAAGACCGAATAGGTTTCCCGTCGATGAACGCGGTTCGCGCCACCCGCTCACCGGCCTGGGCGAAGGTCACTTTCAGCTCTGAGGACCAATCCGGGCGGTTTCCGACCGTGGCGGAAGCCTCCGCCCAGGTTTCGCCGTAACGAACGACCTCGTCGTTCTTCGCGCCGCGAAAAGATCGGAGCGTCGAGAGGTAGCTTAGCCCCTCGAGGATCGAGGTTTTCCCCTGACCGTTATCCCCGAGAATGAAGTTCAAGCGCGGTTCCGGATGAAACCGAATTTCGGCGAGGTTCCGGAAATTTTTGAGGCGGATCTCTCGGACTAGCAACCGGATCGAGACCTAGATCCGCATCGGCATGACGACGTAGGTATGATTCGGCTGGCCCGCGCCCTTGAGGATTCCCGGACTGAGATGATCCTTGAAATGGAGTTCGAGTTGGTCGACCGGAGTGACGGCGAGACATTCGAGAAGGTACTTCGCGTTGAAGCCGATCGAGATCGCGTCCCCCTTGTATTCGACGTCGATTTCTTCCTTCGCTTCGCCGAGATCCGGATTCGACGAATAAACGGTCAGCACGCCCGGAGCGATGGAAAATTTAACTCCCTTCGATTTCTCATGCGCGAGAAGACTCACGCGTTTGAGCGCCGAGTGGAACGTTTCCTTATCGATTTTCGCCATCCGGTCGGTCGACTTGGGGATGACCTGTCGATAGTCCGGGTATTCTCCTTCAATGAGGCGGATGAAAAGATAACTCCCATTCAGGTGAGCGAAGACGTAGCCGCGTTCGAACGCGAGGCCGATTGTGGCTTCCCCCTCGTCGAGAAATTTCCGAAGCTCGATCAAACCCTTCCGGGGAATGATCACGCCGCGCTTGAATTCCGGCATCGTCGAAAAGACTTCGCCGTCCATGAACGCGAGACGGTGGCCGTCGGTCGCGGTCATCCGCATAATGTTTTTTTCGAGCGGTTCGAAATACACGCCGTTCATCAGATACCGAGTCGCGTCCGTGGAAACGGCGAAGCTCGTCCGGTCGATCATTTCCTTCAGCCCGTCGATTTTCGCATCGAAGTACTTCTTCTCTTCGAAGGCGGGAAGCGCCGGATATTCGGTCGCGGCCAGGGAAACCACTTTGAAACGGGATTTTCCGCAGACGATCTCGACCCAGTCGTTCTCTTTTTTCGTGATCTCGATCTTCTCTTGGGGAAGTTCCTTCACGATGTCGAGGAGGGCCTTCGCGGACAGGGTGATCTTTCCCGCTTGAGCCTTCTCGACGGGAAGAACCATTTTCATTCCGACTTCGAGATCGGTAGCGGAAACGGAGAGGTGGTCCCCATCGACGACGAACAGAACGTTCGCGAGAATCGGTACGGTGTTCTTCTTCTCCACCACGGATTGGGCTTTGCTTAAAGCTTCCAAAAGCGGATTGCGGTGAACGACGAACTTCATGGGGCCTCTCTTAAGAGAAAACAGTATATATAAAACTCGTAGTCATCATAGGGACGGTGGATTTGGGGAAAACCCAATCAAGCGCCCGGAACTCCGAGAGAAAGACCCCAGCGAACCTCGGGGACTTCCACCGGGGATCCATACCCCAAAATGGGGATCATTCCCGAAGACCGTAGAATGACCATGGTATCCCCAAGTTTTCAACCGACGATTGGGGATGGGGCGGAGTAGACGAGCGACTTTCTTCGGTATTTGCGGGCATTTCTTGGAAGACGGCGGCGAAAACGCCGACTTATCCCCACGGAAAAGGTTTTCGGGAGCGCGATGGGGATGGGGACAACCTCCGTTTTCGTTACCGTACGGGGACATCCGAAAAGAAAGTGAGTTATCGGAGGGTTAGCGGGACTTCCACTGGGGGTATCCCCTCGGGCGACGTGGGGATGACTGGGGATTCTAAGGGGATAAAAGGGGGCTTGTCCCCGCGAATTCCACCGGTAATCCCCCGAAAAAGAGATCCCCGAGAAAAGCACTCCTCAGGGAACCCAAACCCGCTTAGGCTTTGGCCATGAACGATTCCGAAAAGAAGGTTTCCTTCCCGGTCCTTAAACAGATCTGGTTCGCGCTTTTCGCGTCCCAGTTTCTCTATGCCTTCGTCCTCTTCACTCGGGGCGGGTCTCCGGCGGGAGGAGAGGCACCCCCGGCGCGGTGGATGCCGAATTTCAACGACCCGTTCGAACTCGGAATCAGCGTCGCGGCCGCCGGCATTCTCGTGATCGCGACGGTCGTTCCGGCGGCGATCGCGCGCGCGGCCGCGAAGTCGCGAAACGGGCCCGCGGGGGAGATGGATCCGCCGGAGGTCGTCCTCCCGCGCCTCTTTCCAGCGTTCATCATCCGGCTCGCGATGATCGAATCGATTTGCCTCTTCGGGTTCGCGCTCGGAATGGCGAAGCATACCCCGGGCCTGATCGCGCTTTTCCTTCTCG
>JAYVXM010000412.1:0-4701 GCA_043785205.1 Bdellovibrionales bacterium | reverse complement strand
GCCAGCAGCTGACCGACGAGCTCCGCAAACGCGTCGCTCGAAACGCGAACTATTCCGTCCGCTCTTTCGCGCGCGCGCTCCAGCTTGCCCCCGGCTCGCTTTCCCAAATCATCGGCGGCAAACGCTCGATCTCGAAGAAGGTCGCCGACCGGATCCTCGGCCACCTCGAACTGTCCGCCGCCGAACGCGAGCAATTCATCCTCTCGATCGTGAAGGAAAAGCAGCATCTCGGAATCCGGAAAATCCACGGTTCGCTCACCGCCGCCGCCGATTCGACCGTCGCGGCCGATCCGTCGGAAGCCGAACGGAAACAACTCGAAAGCGCCCATTTCGCGCTTCTCTCCGAGTGGTATCACTACGCGATCCTCGAAATGACGTTCAAAAAGGATTTCAAGCTCGAAGCCCGCTGGATCGCCGCTCGCCTCGGTATCTCCATCGTGGAGGCGACCCTCGCCGCCCAAAACGTGCTGAAACTCGGGCTCATCGAGAAGAAAAACGGCCGGTGGCGCAAAATCGACGCCAAACTCGACACGAAAGACAAGTCGAAGTCGACGCCGTTCCATCGCCGCCGGAGCCGCCAAATCCTCGAAAAATCGATCCTCGCGATCGAAAACGAACCGATCGAAAATCGGAACTACGCCGCGACGACCCTCTGCGTGGACCCGTCGCGAATCCCCGAGGCGAAGAAGCGGGTCCAGAAGTTCATCTGGGAACTCACCGAGTTCCTCGAAGGCGAAGACCCTCGCCACGTCTACGAGCTCGCCATCCAATTCTTCCCCCTCGAGAAAATCGATGCGAAATAAATTCGTCCTTCTCTCCCTTTTCCTCGCCCTCCATTCACCGTTCGCCTTCGCCGAAGGCGGGAGCGGATCCCACGCCGGGGGTTTCGTGACTTGTCACGACCCGAAGACATACGCACCCGTGAGCTTCGAGCTCGCGGATCTTTACGAGGGTCGGACGAAATGGGGCCTCCATTATTCGTACGTGATGAACGGGGGCTACGCCGGGATCACCAGCCGGCAGATTTTGGTGAATCTCCGTGCGAACCTTCCCGAGAAATTCGGCTCCCATTTCGACGGCCTTCTCGGTTGGTTCGACCAGAAGTTCGCGAAGTCGGGCGCTAAGATCGTCGACCAGATCGACTACAGCCCGGACGTGCAGGAGCTTTTGGCGTCCCTGAATCTTCCCCCCGAATGTGAATTCATTCAGAGCGCAAGTTTCCTCGATCGGAATAACGAACTGACCTGGAGTTGGTCGCCCCTCGAGAAGGGGCTCGGGCTCGACTACTGGAATCCGAACGATTATCTGGTCTATTCCGACCCGACAACCCGTATCCTATCTTTCGAATTCACGGCGGTTTCGGAAAGCAGGTCCGCGAACTACGTCCTCGAACTGAAGACCCACGAAGTCATCTACAAGCTCGCGCGCGAACTGGCTCACGACACCACCTCCCGCCGCACCCGTCGGATCGTGGGTCTTCTTTTCTCGGACGAGGCGGTCGGGCCCTCCCAGCGGGGACGCCAGTCCGAGACGACTCAAGAACTCACGCGACTCCTTGACGACCTGCTGGGCGGCCGGCCTTACATCGAAGCGGCCGATCCCGAGCCATCGCCGTCAGAAAAGCGCCGCCGATAGCCCGGGTAACCGCGGGTAGTCTCCCGGGCCGGGATCCGACCCCGGTCCGTCCTCATGGTATTCTGTGGAGGATGGGTCCGCGCGCTCTTCTCCTTTTACTTTTCGTTTTCGCCCTGAGCGAAGCCCGCGCTTATGACGAGCTCGACCCGTTCGTGCCGTTCGATCCCTTCGTCACCCAGGTCCTCTGCGGAGAGCTTCTCGAGAAATCCTCCCCGTTCGCCCGCTTCGTGACCGAAGGGTATACCTACGTTTCCTCGCCGGGCGTGATCCTCGACGATAATGGATTTATCCCTTCCGTTTACTGGCTGCCGGCCACCCTCCGAAAGATCACGCTTCACGGGAAAGTCGCGAAGGTCGATCGCGAGATCGAGCGCTCGGAAATCGACGCCGTCCGAAGGAAAGCCCGCGAAGCCGTGCTCGACAGCTACGAAGAAAAGATCCAGCCCGAGATCCGCGCGCTCGTGAATAAAATCGAGGACGGAATCCGTCCCGAAAACGTCTCTTTCGGCGTCGTTCGCGACGAAAAAGGCGGAATCGTCGGCGTCGTCCGGTTCGCGAAGGCGGAGTTCCGCGACGGGAAAGTCCGCCTTCCTGCCCTCGACATCCTCCGGGAGCGCGGGCTCCTGAGCCCCGACGAAGAGCTCGCGATCGCGAAACGCTTCGGCTACGTCGACGGCTACGCCGGCACCCCTCCCGTCGAGATCGGCCAACTCTTCATCGAAAAAACGCTTTCCGCCGACGACCGCGAAGCCGTGCGGGACCGGCTTTTCCTCTGGATCGCGAGCCACCTCGCGCTCAGCTCGGAAGCGGCCCCGATCGTCGGCCATACGAGCCGGATCGAGCATTACAATCTCTGGGCGAAAACGTTCGACCTTCGCGAGAAGGTGATCGAAAAAGTCGATCCGATCGTCACCGAAACGGTGACCGTCACGACGATCGGCCGCTGCCTCGCGAAGGTTCGCGCGCGCCTTTCGCGCCATTGATGGTTTGAAACACGCTTAGCGAAGGGCCGGATCGAGGACGCGAAGGAGCTTCGCGATCAAACCGGCTTCGGCATCCTCGATCGAACGCGTCGCCATCCGGTTCACGAATCCGCCGACGAGGAGATCGTGGAGAAGCTCCGCCATCTCCCCGAGATCGAGCTCCGCCCGAAGCATCCCTTCCGCGTTCGCCTCCACGAGGAGGTCGTAGATCCGGCGCCGCGCGCGCACGAGAATCTCGCCGTAAAACGCCGCCTGCTCAGGGTGAACCGAGCCGAGGTAATACAAGAGCAAGAGGACCGACGCCTGATCGGGCCGGTGGCGCGCCCACGCGAAATTCCCTCGAAAGTGTTTCCGAATTCGATCGAGCGGCGTCGCGTCCGGCCCTTCGAGCGCTTCCACGAACGCGCGGTTCGAGCGGACGCAGTAGAGGATGATCATCCGGACGAGCGTCGAGCGGTCTTTGAAGTAATGGAAAATCGTCGTCTGGCTGACCCCCGCCCGGTCGGCGATGCTCTGGAAGCTCATCCCGTAGAAACCACTCTTCGTCATGACGTCGCAGGCGATATCGAGCAAGCCGTCGAGATCGACTCCCGCCCGTTCCCCGACTTTTCTCGATTTTCTGCGTTTCGTCGCCAAAAGGTTTCCTTATCTCATTAAAATAAAAGGGGATTTCAAAATAATGACTCAGTGCGTAGTTTTTCCTGTCTCTGACCCTTTAAATAGAGTATTACTCTATTCGGCAAATGAGCCCGAATAAAAAAGGACCTTTATGAAAACCCGTATGAAATCCTTCCTTCTCGCCTCCCTGACCTTCGGCCTTGCCTTCGCCGACGGAGTCGCGGTCGCCCGCGCCGACTGCATGGACTCCGCGAGCTACTCCCTCATCGAGGCGCGCGCGCCCCAGACGAATGGCACTCCCCGCTTTCCACTCTCCGTGACCCGTACTTCCGTGAACACGGCGGTCGCGACGATCCGGCCGAACTCCCGGCTCGGCACCTTGAAGTTCGATCTCGTCCGCTGCGACGCCCGCCGCGAGAACTGCAACTGCAAAGCGGTCACCGCCGACGGTGGATTAGCCGCCTATTTTCAGGAAAATGGAGGCGTCGTGACGTTCGAAATCCAGCGCCGCGTGAACGGCAATAACGTCGACAGCGAAGGCACCTTCGAAACGCCGCCGACCGGCGGAGTTTGGATCCCGATCTAACGTCCCGTAACCCGAACCCTAGGAGTTCCCATGAAAAAGCACCTCATCTCCCTCGCCGCCCTCCTCCTCTCGACCCACGCCTTCGCCGACGCCTATAATCGCTGCCTCGCCACGAACGGCGCGAAACTCGAAATTCAAAACCACGAAAACCGCGACACGAACCCGCACATCGTCGTCTATCCGGAACCGAAGATCGGCGACGGCTTCCAAGTCCAGATCTCCGGAAACTACCAAGGGTCCGCCGACCCTTCGAATGGGCTATATACCCAAACCGGCGAAACGTTCGCCTCGAACGACCGCGGAAAGACGTGGCACTCGATCGGTCAGGGCTCGCTTCAATCGCGATCCGTGCTGATGAGCCTCATCCAGACCGGAAGCGGGAACGTTGGCGTGATGACGACGAGCATGGGCAAGTTCACCTTCACGTGCAACTTCGATTGGAAATGATCCCGAACCTCTTCAATGATCCGAACCGCTTCAAGGAGATTTCATGAACCCGTCTAAACTCGTCCTCGCTTTGCTCCTCGCCGCGAACTCCGCTTTCGCGGCCTGCCCGAACCTCGCCGGGAAATATTCCGTCTCCGTCCAGCCGTTTCAGGGAAACCTGGCGGGCCCGTACGGAACGACCCGGATTTCCGCCGCGGCGGAGTCGACCACGGCCTGCATCTACACGCTTCGCTCGAACGTTCAGGATTTCGCGAATCCGATCGCGACCGGCACCCAGTCGCTCGCCATTTCCAAAGGGGACGGCCGCGACGGGTTTGCGTTCCGCCTGAGCGTCGTCGCCGGAAAGGCGAGCTCGACCGGTACGCTCTTCATCGGCGCCGATCACCTCACGCTTTCGATTCCCCTCGAAGGCTGCGGCGGCGAAGGCGGCGG
>JAYVXM010000411.1:0-4704 GCA_043785205.1 Bdellovibrionales bacterium | reverse complement strand
AAGACGAGGACGTCCTTCTTTTCGGCTACCGGCACTACCTCAGGATCCGCGCCATAACCGCGAGCCCGCATCTCGTCGACGAAGGCCTGGAGATAGGGACGACCGGGATCGGCGATGACGATCCGGCCGGTGACCTTCACGAGTCGGATGAGCGCGTCGGCGACCTCGGCGGGATGACTTTTCTCGTAGAGAATATCCGAACCGATCACGACCCCGAACTTTCCAAATTCGGGGCCCGGATTTTTCCAGTCGAGCCGCCGATATTCGAACCGGCCGGGTGGAACCGGATTCCGCGCGAGATTTTTCTCGAGGAAGCCCGGGACTTCGGGATGAAAGTCGGTCGCAAGCACGCGCGAGAAACGGAGAGTCCGCGCGAGCGCGAGCGACGGAATCGCGAGACCGCATCCGACTTCGAGAATCTGAACGGCGCCGTCGCGCTCCGGCGAGCGCTTTAAAAGGTAGTCGGTCAGGCCCCGTGCCGCCGGCCAAACGCAGCCAAAGTAGGGACAAAGATCATCGAGGAGATTCGGGTTGCCGGTGCGCTCGAGTTCGGCGAAAAGCTCGTCGATCGTTTCTTCCAGGCTGGCGAGTTCCTCAATTTCGAGGGAAAGCCGTCCGCCGCCTTCGCGCGAAAACTCTTCGCGCGAAACTTTCGTCCTCCAGATCACTCCGACTTGCCCCGGAAGTCCCCGAAAAATTTCTCGAGCGAGCCGGCGTTCGCGTAACCGGCCGGGACGGAATAAAAGGCGGCCGGATGAGACTTCCGGGAGATTTTCGTGAAGGCCGTCGAAACGACGTCGCCGTCGGTTTTCGTGACGACACTCGAGGCGAGGATCGGTTCCTTCTCGCCCTTCCAATGTCGGACTTCGATCTTTTTCACGCCGCTCATCCCGACGCCGTCGCCGGAGTAGACTTCGCAAGTGCGGGCTTCTCCGTTTTCGCCGCAACGCTCTTCGCGGACCTTCTTCAGCGCGAATTTCTTCACGCAGTCGTCGAAAGCGCTCGATAGACAAGCCGGAATCTGCCCCGCGAACTTATCGAGGTTCGAGCTCAGTCGGATATGGAAGGAGTGGACCGCGGCGTAGACGTGGGAGGAGCCCGCCTTCGCGTAGATCGAAAGGTCGAACGGCACGTTCGTGTCGATCCGAAACTGATCGACCTTCGAGTAAAATTTTCCGGACGCCTTCGGAAAGGAATTCTTCGAGCTCGCGGCCGAAACGTTCGCTTCCCAATCGGCGCGCGCGGTCGGGAGCATAAGGAGAAAGAGGAGCAGCATTGCTTCCGTTTTACCGCGCCCTACCGGTTCGGTCGACGGGAAACGACGGAAGTGCTCGCCTGATCGACCGGGTAAATGACCATTTCCTGAATATTCACGTGGGCCGGACGCGTCGCGACCCAGTGGATCGTATCGGCGATATCTTCGGCCAGGAGCGGCGTCATCCCGGCATAGACGGCCTTTGCGCGTTCGGAATCCCCGAATCGAATCGCGCTGAAATCGGTGTTCACCATCCCGGGCGAAATTTCCGTGACCCGAATCGCGGTGCCATTCAGATCGAGCCGAAGCGTCTCGCTCAGCGAGTGAACGGCCGCTTTCGAAGCGCAGTAGACGTGCCCTTTCGGATAGGCCCAGCGCGCCGCCGCCGAACCGAGGTGGACGAGGTGCCCGCGATCGTTCGCGAGGAAGAACGGAAGGATCGCCTGGGTGACATGGATGAAGCCGGTCACGTTCGTATCGATCATAATCGTGAGGTCTTCGGTCTTCGCCTCTTGAAAAGGGACCATCCCTTTCGCGAGTCCGGCGTTATTAAGGAGGACGTCGACCGTCCGATACCGGGCTTCGTGCGCCCGAATCTCCGCGTCAATGGCGGGACGGTCACGCACGTCGATCGACGCGACGTGGACCTCCGGAGCGCCGAGCTCGAGGCAACGGCTCGCGACTTCGTGAAGCTTCTCGAGCCGGCGAGCCCAGAGGATGAGCGGACGCCGATCTTTCGCGAAGAGCTCGGCCGTAGCCGCGCCGATCCCACTACTGCCACCCGTGATAAAAACCGTCCCGCGCGCGTTCAATCGCCGCTCTGATTAAGATCGGGATTCGAACCCGCGTCGGAACTCTTCAGAAGTGTACCGCCATGCTTGCCGCTCTTGACGGCGGGCAAGCCCGTCACCGGACTCGGCTTCACGCTCGGCGTAGTACTCGGCTTCACGCTCGGCGTAGTACTCGGCTTCGCGCTTGGCGTGGTGCTCGGCTTCGCGCTCGGCGTGGTGCTCGGCTTCGCGCTTGGCGTGGTGCTCGGCTTCGCGTTCGGATCGATCGCCACTTTTTCCGCTTTTTTTGTCGCGTCCTTCACTCCGGCCGGATCGCGTTCGACGGCGATCCCCTTCGACTTGAGATCGTCGACGACTTTCTTAATGACTTCGGCTTTCGCGGCCGGATCCTTTTGGACGTTCTCGACGATCGCGGTGAGCGCTTTGTTCATCGCCCTCTTTTGAATGTCGCCGATTCGCGCTTCTTCCTCGTCCACCTTGCAGGTCGCGCACTTCTCGAGCTCGGCGCAGGACTTTTTCTCATCGTCCGTGAAGAGCGTCTTGATTCGATCGAATTCTTCGCCGATGATCTGCTGGGTGTCGGCGATCAGCTGCATGATCTCGTCGAGGGATTTACCCTTCGTGCCGGCGATCCCCGTCAGCTGGGCGACGCGAGTGGAAACTTCTTGGAGATTGGCGGCCGCGGACCCTCGGTGACTCTGGGCTTCGACTCCTTCGGAAATCTCGGACCGATACCAAAGAATCGACGCGTCGTTGATATCGTACTCGGTCCCCTTGTCGTCGCTGAGAACCTTCGCGAGGACATAAGCCGAAAGGTCCTTATTCTTGAAACGAGTTTCCTTCTTGATATAAGAGGCGCCTTTCACCTTCCCGATACTTTCCGCGAGTTCTTTTTCGATCTTATCCGCGTCCGCGGTCTCGCCGAACGTTTGGTAAAGTTTTTTCAGCTTCTCGCGAATTCCTTGGTCGTCGAGCTTCGTGAGCAGCGCTTCCTGATTCTTGATGTAGCCTTCGGTGGTCTTATGATTGCTCTTCAGGGTCTCACGCGCGAGTTTCAGCGCGGTCAGCTCGAACTGCATGTCGAGGATCTTCGACTTATCGGCCTTCACGAGCTCGACGATCTTACCCGCGAGGACGGAATCACAGGTCGGGTCCGCCGCCCGCGCAAACTGCGCATAAGCGAGCCCGAGAAAGAAAAGGGCGACACACGCGATCAAGACACCGCTAAATTTTCTCATTCGACCCCACACCTTGGACGGAAGCGTCCGCTTTCTATTGTCAAAGCCGCCGCTTAGCGGAACAATCGGTAAATAAATCCCTATGCTCGATGAACGCCAGATCCAATGCCCCTATTGCTGGGAATCCTTCGAAATCCTGATTGACCCTTCCGAAGGGGAAGATCAGAGCTTCGTCTACGACTGCGAGGTCTGCTGTCGGCCGATTGACGTTCAGGTCCGGATCGTCGGCGAAGACGTGAAGGTCCGGACAAAGCAGGGTGGCTCCGTCTAGTAACGTACGTAGGCTCGCCCGCGGATGAGAGAGCTCTGCCCGAGACCGTAGCGAGGCGAGCTGTCCTCGTCGAGCCGACCGTTAGGCTCGAAGCCAGGTTAAAAACGACAAGATAAAGAGAAAGATTGCCGGAACCGGGTAATCTTTGAACCGGTGGATATGGTCCGGCGCGCTGAGCGAGAGCGCGCCCGCGACGGCGAATCCGGCGGCGAGAATCGAAAGACTCAACTTCCGATTACTTTTCTCAAGCGTCTCCGCCAGCGCATCGATCTGGGGAGATTTGATCTCGAACGCGAATCCGTCGGCGTTGAACTTTTTGAACATCCAACGCACTTGCCGGGGCAGGACGAGCGCGAGCGCCATGAGATCCTTCGCCACCCAAGCGGCGTCCTTCGCGAAATGCTCCGGAGAAACTTGCTCCTTCACGAGGGTCGCCATAAGCTCGCGACCGAGCGCGATCATATCGAAATCCGGATCGAGCGCGCGCCCAAGCCCCTCGACCGTGAAGAGCGCTTTGAAGACGAGCATCCAGTCGCCGGGTACGCGGATCTGGTACTTCGTCGCGATCTTCGTCGCTTCGATCAGGATCTGACCGGAATTGATCTCCTTCGCCTTCAGCCCGAGGTAGGGCGAAAGCGCATTCCGAACTTCGCGCTGGAACCCGTCAAAATCGACCGCAGGGCCCGCCGAGCCGAGCTCGGCGTACTGGTAACAAAGCGCCTCGAAGTCCTCCGTCATGATCGCGAGGACCATCGCGGCAAACTGGCCGCGCGATCGCCGTGAAAGGCGACCGACGATCCCGAAATCGATGAGGCCGATCTTTCCGTCGGCCAGCACGAAAATATTTCCGCCGTGAAGATCGCCGTGAAAGACGCCGTCGCGCACGACGGTCTTAAAGAAGGCCCGCGCGCCGATCTCGTTCAGTCGCTTGAGGTCGTAGCCTTTCCGACGAACTTCGTCGATATTCGTAAGCGGAATACCGTAAAAACGCTCGAGGGTGAGGATTCGCTTCGTCGAATATTCCTTGTAAACCTTCGGAACGCGGACATCGGTAAACTCCCGAAGCCCTTCGGTGATGCGCGCGATGTTATTCGCCTCGATGTTGAAATCGAGTTCGAGCTTCAGAGTCCGGAAGAATTCGTTCACAAT
>JAYVXM010000410.1:0-4722 GCA_043785205.1 Bdellovibrionales bacterium | reverse complement strand
CGACCTGCGAAAGAATATCGTTCCGGCGACTTCCGCGAACGGCATCGCGAAGATGCGTGAAACGGAGACCGGTTACGTGAAGGAAATGAAGACGATCATGCGCACGGATGCGAACTGGCAGAGCTACCTCGCTTACCAACGGGACTTCTACACGAAGTACACCCAATCGCTGATCAATCGGGCGCCCGCCGGCGCACCCAAAAAATAAATCGTCAAAAGGATGGGTCGGGAAGCCCATCATTACGGGCGGTTAGCTCGCGCTTTCAGCCTGCGTTCGTCGTCCTTAGCGCGATTTCATCTCTGTTTCATGCTCGGCTGAGGGCGGATCGATATCCTAGACCGAGTAACCGCAAGATGCGGAAAAGGAGATCTGTTTATGGCCAGCGAACTCTTTAATTCCACGATCGGAAACCGTAGTCCGAGAACTCTCGAAGAAAACCTTTCGGCCTTCGCCCATCGGTTCCCCGTGTCCGGGCGAATCGTTCACGCCATCGCCCAGGAGACGGGCGGGGTCCTCGGACTCGCCGAGCGCCTCGAGCGTAACGGCCTCTGGGACGACACTCAGCACAGGGTCACCGGAAAGCCGAACGCGATGCCTGCGGAAACGATCCGCGAAATTTTTGAAACCCAAACGATCGACGCCGTCGCGCGTTCGCTCGGAATCCCGCGCGAATCCGTGGAAATCCAAGCGGCGCTCGGGATCCCGAAATTCTTCACTTCGCTCGCGCAGTCGGACGACGAGGATCTCGGCCTCGGTTACGGAGCGGCGAAGAAGAAGAAGAAATCCTCGGCGAAAGCGTCCTTCGCTCGCCGAGGAGTGCCGCCTCCGAACTGAGTCGTCAACGCGCTCGTTTCACTTTTAATTCCGGACAATACCCCGGACGCGGCCCGATCTTCGGAAACTTCCGACAGACTTCGGGCCGCGTTTCGTACACGGTGCAAAGCCGGGTTTTCGGATGAAGGAAGACGCAGTCGCGTCCTTGGCGCTGTTCGAGGATGAAGAGGCCCGTCGGTGGGTGAAAACTTCGGACGAGTCCTTCCTTGTGGAGGCGGCGAAACGCTTTTTTCAGCGAGGCGGCGGCCTCATCCTCGCCGAGGATCCCGAGCCGGATCAAATCCGCCGCGCTGGTCTCGACGGGCAGCGTACAGCAGCCCGCGAAGCAGCCGTCGCATTGCTTCGGGGACGTGAATTTTACCCAAGTCGAAGGGAGATCGATCGAAACGCTCACCGGAGGACTCTACCCGATCCGGAAACCCGTGTCACTTCGGACACTTGGCGAAAAAAGGCCGCTGAACTTTTAGGCATCGTCAAAGGTTCATTCATTTTTTCAGCCGACTCCCACGCTAACCTCGCGAAACCATTGATCCCGGCGTGGCACGATCGTCGCTACATAGACTGGTGGGACGCGCAAATCACGCGAGGTGTGGGTTATGGGTACTTTCATTCGACGGATCATCCTGGGTTTCGCAATCGGCCTCACGATGGGTTCGGCCTTCGCCGCGGCCCCTTCGCGCAAGCCGGCCAATAATTCCTTCCGCGAAGCGAAGCCGCTTACGAGTCGCGAAGCGCTGAATTCCGGCAACGAAATTTACGCCGAGACGGAAACGTATCAGGTTCATTCGGATCGCATTCCGGCGGTCCTTCAGGCGATGAAGAATCTCGGCCTTGCCGAAGACGTCGACTTCGCATGGATGAATAAAGTTCCGAGCGCGAAGCTCGTGAGCTTCGTTTGCTACTCGGCCGACTGTTATCACTGGGCGAAGCAACAGCTCCGCGCCCTCGCGATCGCTCCGGCCCGTCCGGAAGAAGCGCTCGGCCGCCACTGGCACGACGCCGCGATCGACGCGAAGAAACAGCATGAGCTAACGGAAGACGAGAAGATCAAGGCCCGTCAATCGCTGCGCTACACTGCGCACAAAGAAGGATAATCCGAACCGACCTTTACCGGCGCTCGGCCCTCACTCCGCGAGGAATGAAGGATAACCGTAGTGCTTCGGCGGAACGAAAGTCTCTTTGATCGTACGCGGCGAAAGCCACCGATACAGATTAAGGGGGCTTCCCGCTTTATCGTTCGTGCCCGACGCGCGTGCGCCGCCGAACGGCTGCTGGCCGACGACCGCTCCCGTCGGTTTATCGTTCACGTAGAAGTTCCCCGCCGAATGGGTGAGCCGTTTGGTCATCGTGTCGATCGCGCGTCGATCCTGGGCGAAGATCGCCCCGGTAAGCGCGTAGGGAGAGGTCTCGTCGCAGACCTTCAGCATGTCTTCCCACTTCGCGTCGTCGTAGACGAACGTCGTAAGCACGGGTCCGAAGAGCTCCTCCTGCATGGTTCGGTAGTGCGGCGAGATCGTGAGGAGTAGGGTCGGGCGGATGAAGTACCCGACCTTGGAATCAGCGGTTCCGCCCGCGAGGACTTTCACGTCCGGACTCCGCTTCGCTTCGTCGAGATAACCCGAGATCCGTTTGAAGGAGCGCTCGTCGATCACGGCATTCACGAAATTCCGGAAGTCGCGAACGTCGCCCATCCGAAGCTCGTTCGTCTGCTCGACGAGCCGACCCTGGATTTTTTCCCACACCGACGCCGGAATGTAGGCGCGCGAGGCGGCCGAACATTTTTGGCCCTGGTATTCGAAGGCTCCGCGAACGAGTCCTGTCGTGAGGGCGTCGAGGTCCGCCGAAGGATGGGCGAACACGAAGTCCTTGCCGCCCGTTTCGCCGACGAGTCGCGGATAGGTCGCGTAACGGGAGAGATTTTCGCCGACGCGCTTCCAGATCGACCGGAAGGTCGGAGTCGAACCGGTGAAATGAATTCCGGCAAGCTGCGGATGAACCGCTAATACGTCGCTCGTGAGCGGACCGTCGGCGGCGACGAGATTGATCACCCCCGGTGGGAGCCCGGCCGCCTCGAAAAGCTTCATCGTGTGATAGGCGGAAAGCATTTGGGTATCCGAAGGTTTCCAGACGACGGTGTTTCCGAGCATCGCGGGCGCCGCCGCGAGATTTCCGCCGATTGCCGTGAAATTAAAGGGAGTGATCGCGAGCACGAATCCTTCGAGGGGCCGCCATTCGAGGCGGTTCCAGACGCCCGGCGACGAGATCGGCTGCTCCTGTTGAATTTGCTGGTAGAAGTAGGCGTTAAAGCGGAGAAAATCGATCAGCTCGCACGCGGCGTCGATCTCGGCTTGGAACGCGTTCTTGGATTGGCCGAGCATCGTCGCGGCGTTGATCCGATCGCGCCACGGTCCCGCGAGAAGATCGGCGGCCTTGAGGAAGATCGCCGCCCGTTCATACCAAGGAAGATTTTCCCAGTCGGCCTTCGCGCGGAGCGCGGCGGCGGCGGCGGCCTCGAGTTCCTTCCCGCCCGCGACGTGAAAATCGGCTAGGATTTCGCCGTGGGCGTGGGGCATGACGACCGTGCGGAGATTTCCGGTTCGAACTTCCTTGCCGCCGATCACGAGCGGGATCTCGATCCGCTCGACCTTCAGGTGAAGCTTGAGACTTTCGCGTTCGGGACTTCCGGGGGCGTACGTGCGGATGGGTTCGTTCAGGGGTTGGGGAACGCGGAATCCGGAATTGCTCATACCCGTTTTTATCCTTATCCTTCGGAATGTTCCAGCGATTCCCCGTACCGTTTTCCCTGTTGGAGGAGGGAAGTGATCAACGACTTATGCGGGCTATTTCGAGGATAGGCAAGGTAGAGCGGTTTGATCGCGTCGCGCCCGAGCGATTCGAACCGAAGTCGTCCGGCATCGACGAGGCCTTTCACCGCATGCCAAGGAAGGACGGTAGCCGACCCGGGCGTCGCGGAGACCCAGAGAGTGAGCGCCGTGAGGTCCTGCCAGTAGATTTGGTAGCTCGGGACCGGCATCCGGTTCCGTTTCACGAGCCAGGCATCAACGGGATTTTCCGTCGTCGAATAGGTCGCCCACCGGTATTCGCCGAGATCGTCGAAGCGCTTTCCGGGATGCCGGACGATGCCCCAGGTTTCCGAATAGAATGGTTTACAGACGTAACTCCCGAGTTCCTCTTTGTGCTCGAGGATGCCGGCGTCGGCACCGGCCTGGATGGTTTCGAGCGAAACGCGGGAAATCGAAGACGCCCGCGCCTCGAGCTCCTGGCGCGGGAACTTTCCAGCTTCCCGAACCCACCAGGGAAGCACGACTTCGCGAAGAATCAGCTGCGGACCGACGAGCACGAAGTGCTCCGGTTCGTCGGGGGCGCGCTGGAGTCGGCGGAGGCCCGCTTCCCAGCTTTGGGTCACGAGTTCCGCGGTTTTCGCGAACTCGAAAGCCGCCGGAAGGGGTTTCAATCCACGTGGCCCGCGCCTTTCGAAGAGCGGAATTCCGATTTCCGCCTCGATGGACTGGACCCGTTTGGACACGGAAGACTGGTTCATTCGCAGGCGTTCGGCGGTGCGGGAAAGATGGGGATCTTCGACGAGGGCCCGGATAATCCGGAGATTTGATAATTCCATTTAGGAATAATTATATTCCTAATTATCTCTTTAGGGAAAGGAGAACGGATGGCATATCCGTATTACCTATGAAAAAGAAGATCTCGAAGAAATCGACCGTTTCCCTCGCGCTTTTAATCTCCCTGGGAATGGCCTCGGCCGCCCAGGCTTCCGCCGCCGCTCTCCCCTGCAGCCCTCTGGTGTGGCGCGAAGTCAAAATGATGGCTCGGAACTGCATCGACCAAAAGAAATCCGGTCACCTCTGTGA
>JAYVXM010000409.1:0-4741 GCA_043785205.1 Bdellovibrionales bacterium | reverse complement strand
GCTCGTCGTACGGACGGCGATCCAGGTCGCCGTCGCCGCGAGCCTCGGTTTCGTCATCGGCGCGCTCTTCGTGGAGAAACGCTATAATCAGGGCCAGGCGATGCTTTTTAGTCAGATCGAACCGGCGGAGATGACGACCCGCCCTCCGGCCACGATGGACGATGAACGCGAAGTCATCCGCATTAACCTCGATACCGGAGAGTCCCGATGAAAAATCTATCCTCCTTCTACAGCGCCCTCGTGCTCCTCACCGCCGCGCTCTTCGGGTTTCTTTTCGCGACCGGAGCCCACGCCGCGTCCGGGACGAAACTCGCGCGCGAGGACCTCATCGCGCGGCTCCGTCTTCGCGCCGATATTCTCGTGTTCGGAGACGACGGAACGCACCTCGTCCAGATCGGCGACGAATCGCGGGTTTTGTCCGGCTTTTCCGCCGACGGGAAGTTCAAGCGCGACTGGAGTTCGGATAGCTCGAATTACGGGACCTTTCGGCTCCGCCACGAGTGGACGATCGATCCGTCGGGTGCGATCCACGTGAAGTTCGAGGAGTTTTCCGAAGAGGAACTCGATTCGAAGTCGGGCGTCGTGAAGGACTTCAAGAATCCGATCGGCGCCGAGGAGCGCGACGTCGTGGATTTCGGCGCGGTCCTCTATCCGGTGAAAGCGATCAAAGGGAAGCACGTCGTCCTCCGCTTCATTCCGGAGCTCGCCCCCGACTCCCGCGCGGATACGATCGGGAAGTTCAAGCTCATGGGTCACGGCGTATCGGTCTACGATTCGGAAGGAATACTTTGGGCGAGCGATCTCGATCTCGGCGCCGAATATTCTTCCATCACCACCTACCGGGGAACGCTCGTGCTCAGCTACGCGCCCTTCAAGGGCGCGGAGCCGGCCGGGGTCGCCTCGGGGAAGAAAATCATCCTTCGGATGAAGGACCATCCGCGAGTGACGCTTCAGAGCGATACCGATTTCGTTCCCGAGGGAATGAACGCGCGCGTTTTCGTGCTCTATCTTCGCGACAAGCGTACCGCCGCGCTGAATTCCGTACGGCAGCAGGATTCTTCGACCGAGCAGCGTCTGCTCGACCGCTTGAAGTAAAACCGAGAACTCCTTCGGGCGGAGGGTCCGATGAAGCTGAAACTATTCCTTACGGTGAGCCTCCTCGTTTGGCTGATCGCGATTTTCGGATACGTTCACGGTTGGATGCGGACGGCGGACGCGGCGGAACCGCTTGCCTTCGATCGGGCGACGGCGACGAAGCGCCTTCGCGCCGCCGCGATCGAAGGCTGGTCGAAAATGGCGGAGACGGCGATTCATTGCGGAGCCGCCGTCGACGACGCGGATGAATACGGGACCACTCCGCTCATCCTCGCCGCCGTTCGCGGTCACGACCCTATCGTACGCCTCCTGCTCGACGCCGGCGCGGACGTGAACCACCAAAACGACGATCGGCTCTCGGCGATTTTCGGCGCGTCGGCGAACTGCAACGATCCGGTGATTTCCCTCCTTCTTCGGCGGGGCGCGAACCCGAACGCGAAGAACCTTACGCGCCAGACCCCGCTCATGCGAGCCGCTGAAAACGGGTGCGCGGTGGCGGTGAAAGAGCTCCTGAAGGCGAAGCGGATCGATCTCCTCGTCGCGGACGACTCCGGGCGGACCGCCCTCGACTACGCCCGCGAGAGCTCCGTCCTCGGACTCGATAACGGCGAGACGTTCGCGACCCTCGACGGCGTACGGCGCGAGGCCGGGCGTCGCCGGCGAGAGCCGAAGGTCTACCGGCGGCCGCCCGGGCTTCCGCGCGGAACGTCCGTGCCTCGGCTGGTCGAATGGCCGCCGTCGAATCCGGCGGTCCCGGTCCCGATCTTCGACTAGTGCCCGAGAAAGTTCTTCGGAAGGCCCGCATCCTGGATGATCGCGTCCTGGGCGGGTTTCCACGTAATTCGCCGGAGCTGGTCGAGGCCGTAGATTTCGGCGTCGTGGCGATCGGCGGCCGAACAGTTCTCGCAGCGGTACGCGATATTCAGGAGGAGGATCGTCGCGATCGAGTAGGAGCCGCCGATATCGAGGTCGCACGCGAGCTCGCCGGCGAGCGGTTCCCCCGTCCAGATGCTGCGAACGGGCTGACCCTTTTCGTCGATGTAGTTCTTCGGGCAGCGCGTGTGCGGCCAGTTCTGGTTTTCGCTCTCGTTATGCCGGGCTTCGTGGAAGAGGACCATGAGTCGCGCGACCGGCGGGTGGTCGAACTTCGTGTAGTTCGGGCTGAGGAAAATCCAGCCGTTCCAAGCCGAGAGCACGCACGCGACCGCCGCGTCCGTCGTGCAGAGGTTCTGTCCGACGGCGCCGACGCGGTCGAAGAACCATTTACTCGAGGCCGCTCCGGCGAAGTTCCCGAAGACCTTCCGGTAGAGCGGAGTGGGATTAGCGCCGCGCATGGAGAAAAATCGGGCGAGGTCGGACTCGAGCTGAAGGCGAGTCGTCTCCGGTACGATCGAATCGTACTGGAGCGGAAAATCCGCATGGGCGGACGGGAGGCCGAAGGCGAGGACCGCCGCCGCCGCAAACGTGAAGAGAGTCGTCTGAATTCCCACGCCGGTTAAGGAGCGACGCACTCGAGCCTGCGGACGAGGAGCTTCACCGTTTCCTGGCCGGGACGGTGATTTTCGTCGTCTATTTCCTGAGTGCGGGAGAGTACGGACCCGTCAAGCGTCGCCCCGCCGAGGCAGCGCTTCGCCTTCAGCGTGGCGGCGACTTCGGCCGTCGCGGGAATCAGTTCGTAGAGGACGGTGCCTTCGAAGCCCTTATTGATGACGAGCGAGGCGTAGTTTCCATCGGAGTTTTCGCCGGTTCCCGAAAGCGGCAGGCGGAATTCCTTCGCGGAGGCGGCGCCGATCGTTCCTAAGGTGAGGGCAAACAAGGGGGCGAGCAGGGAGGTCTTCATAGCGATCGCTTTCGGTTTAAAGGTTTCGCCCGGTTTATGGCCGACCGCGCGATTTGTCAATCGACACCGGAATGTATATTTTATCAGTAAATACGGAGAGTTGAATCCGGTCTACGAAAGGTGCCGATCCGAGTCGAGCCGCGCCGCGGAAGGACCGATAAGTCCAAGGTGAAATTCCTTCGCTCCGTCTTCATTCGGCTTCTGATCGTCGCCCTGACGACTTTCCTCGGCGCCCCCGCGTTCGGGGTCGATCCTCAGTGGCCGAATCTCGCGAGCGACGTCGAGAAGGTGCGCTTCCTCCTTTGGACCCAGCAGCATATTCCGAACCTTTTCCAAGCGGCGGTTCAGTACAACCGAAATTGGTTCAATCTCCTCGACGAGCAAATGAAGGTTCTCCAGAGCCTCGAAGCGAATCCGCGTTACGTCGAACTCAAGAAACACAATCCGAACTTGATCCAAATCGCCGTGCTCGAACCGAAGCCGCCCGCGCCTCCGAGGGCGGCGTTCGACGAGACGGCCTGGAACCGGATCCGCGACGAAGCGAAGCTCGGGAACGACGAAGCGAAGCGGACGATCACGAAGGCGCTCGAAAGCCTTCGCACCGGAAATCCGGCCGGGCTTCGTACGGCGCTGATTCGCGCGGGGTCACCGGCGAACCAGAAGGAATGGTTCAAGAACACGAACTGGACCGAACTTCGCGCATCCCTCGAAAAAGATCTACCCGCGGTCCTTCCGGGGCAATTTCGGGGTGCCGATTTCGGCCTCGGCGCCGGTGAAATTTACACGCACGACGCCCTCGATCTTCTCGGCCGGCTTTACGACGAGCGCGCGGCGCTTCGCGCGGGAATCGAATCCTGGATCGTCAACCAGGTCGGCGCGGAGGGGATGACGGGCCTGAAGGCGAAGGCGGCGCTCGATCAGGTCGTCGCGGAGATCCTCGATCGCGAGTTCGGGGCGCTCTCGCCTAAGGATAAGCAGAAGCTCGCGTACCTCGCCGAGGAAGTCGGCCTCGAACGCGTCGCGGGCGCGCTGCCCGAGGGCGCGACCGTGCTCGCGGCTCCCGTCGAGAAAATCCGACTGCGGCTCGTCGAGATCCCGGCCCAACTCGCGATTTTTCGCGGCTGCGTGGGGAACGATTGCGCGACGCTCTATTCCGCGGGCTATGCCCAGAGTCCGATGGAACGCGTCTTTCTCGTGCAGGACGGGGAAGGTTTCAATAAGGGCTATGTTTCCGCGACCATGGTCCACTCGAACGGAAAGCAGGCGCTCTATCTCCATACGATCGCAGGCCCTCGACTTTCCAGCCAGGACACGGAAATCATCTTTCAGACCTTTCTTCAGAGCCGGGCCCAGTTCAACGCGGAATGGATCCTGATCCCGACGGAGCGGACCCAAGTCCACGCCCTCCTGAATTTCGAGGCGATACGGAAGATCTACTACGAACAGGCGGCCGGAAAGCAGGGCCTAAAGCTCGAGTATTACGACGGCGACGTGCGGACGAACGTCCTTGACCGGTTCTCCACCACCGCTTACGACCGCGTCGCGAGCAATCCGACCGCGGTGCCGATCGCCCCGCGCAAGGCCGCCGACCTCGAGCTGAAGGTCACCGGCTCGCATTTGAGTCAGATCGTCCTTCCTCCGATCGAACCGAAACAGGCTCTTCTTCTCGCGCTCGATCACGAATTCATCGATCAGCATGACATCACCGATCGGGTGATCGCCGCGGCCGGACTGGACGCGAAGAAATTCACGGCGTTGGTGGACACGCTCTATAACGATCCGAAGGCGGGTTACCAGGCCTACCTC
>JAYVXM010000408.1:0-4747 GCA_043785205.1 Bdellovibrionales bacterium | reverse complement strand
TGTTCATAAGGATTCCAGAGCTGCGCCTTTTTGAAGTCGCTGACGTAGCCGAAAATCTGGTCCGCCGGAGCCTGAATCACTCCGCTCCGTTCGTAATGAAAATGGCCGTCCCGGGTGGAAACCCAACCGAGAAATGCGGCGATCGCGACGACGAGAAAAATGAGGATTCGAGTAAACATGGAGATCTCCTTAAGGATTGAACTGAGCCCAATTTAACACACCATTTCGAACATGGCCCACGAGAGTCTCGACGCGCCGAAGGCGATCCTCGAAAGACCCTTCAGAATTTGCACTCGCAGGCCCATTCTTTCGGAGGGCAGTCCGTGCAGCCCTTCATACAGGCGCCCCCGCAAGTCGCGATGAGTTTGAGGGTCTTTTGATTGATATAATAGGCCGGACCATCGGCCGCGCTGTTGCAATCGACCAAAATCACGTCGCCGCACTCTTGAATAAATTTGCAAGTCATCGCTCCCGCCAGTCCGGAAAGTCCACGCCCGTTCGGTAGTTCAAGTCGGGTCAACAATCGGGCCTGAGCGGAAGTAAGGGCCTGAGGCTGGCAGGGATTTTTCCGGCGATCGGCGACGGGTTCGACGGGCTTCGTCCCGGTATCGAGAAAGATCTGCACGATCTCTCGGTATTCCTTTTTCCGAGCGATCTCGTAAGCCGCCATTACTTTGGGCGATTGCCGGTCGGTCACATGTTTCAGCATCTCGAGAAGCGAGGCGCCTTGCCGCGAAGCGGCCGCATCGAACAGAGCGCTCGTGAGCGCTTCGCCGGCAAGCGGATCGGCCCCCGCGGAAAGAAGCGCCCGAATCGACGCCAGATCGTTTTTTTTACTGATTGCTCGAAGCGCGTCGGTGGAGCTTCCGCTTCCGCACTTTTTACCGAGAAAAGAAAGGGTGTTTGGCATTCCTCTCGCCGCCAGATTCACCATTAAACTTGGCTTTGAAGACCCTTCGAGACGCTCGAACTTGCCTCCGAACTCCTCGAGCAGCGTCGCCGTAGCGAGCGCGGTTCGGTCGTCGCATTTCCGACCCGAGGCGAGCCACGAGAGGATGGGGCGTCCCCGAGCATCTTTCGCGTTAGCATCGGCTCCTTCCTGAAGAAGCGTGCGGACGGTTTCGATCTGACATTGCGAAATCGCATATTGAAGGCGGTTCATACCGGCAGAGCTGAAACTCGAGAATAGAATTGCGACTAAGGCGACTAACATTGGTTTTCCGTAATCCTTCCGACGTCACTTCGGTTTGAGCAGATAAAAGGAAGATTCACGGAGATCCCAGTTTAAAGCTTGAGACCAACTAGGCGAACGTGGAGTTTTTTGAAATTTCCCGCGTGATACTCGTTTTTTTTATCAGCGATGAATTTTTCCAAAACGAACGGGGTACTCTTGTCGTAGATCGCGCTTACGATATCGTGCGCGACGATGAATACCGCCGCCAGCGGGCTGATCTGGTGTTGACCGAGTCCTCGGGGGAATCCCGATCCGTCTGGACGCTCGTGGTGTTGCAGTACGATGACGTCGACGTCGGCCGGGACTTCCTGAAAATTTTTCACCATTTCCGACGCCTTTACGGGATGACTCTTGAATGCTTTCATCTCCTCCGGAGTGAATTGATCTTTTTTTCGGGCGAGTTCTGTAAGGTTCATCACCGCTGCGAGCGCGTCATTCGTAAGGGGAACATCGTGAAGAAACGCCGCGAGCGCCAACTTTTGGAGCGTCTGCTCGGAACTCCATTCCATGGTAAGCGCGAGAGAGCAGGCAATTTGCGGTAAAAGAACGCTATGCGAGGAAATGTATTTTTCACGATCGATTTCGAATCGTTTTAAAATATCGCCGAGATGCGAACTCTTGGCCATCGCCTTTACGGTTAAGCCGATATTCGCCTTGACCACTTCCTGTACTTCACGGGTCGCCCCGAGTTTATTCAGAAGTTCCCGTGTCGTCTCGTGAACGGCGACGAGTAAATCGGTCCTGACGTTTTGGGAGAGGATTTCCGTGGATAAAAGGTGAAGAAGCTCCTGTTTGAATTTCAGGAGGAATTCCCCGATCTCGTCCTTCCGAAGATAAAGGTATTCAATTTTTTTCTCCGTGAGAATTCGGGTATAGTCTTCTTGTTCAAACTCATCCCCCGCGCTATAAATTTTCACGAATTTCGTGGGTGACAAGCGGACATAAACTCCCGTTTTCAAAACTCCCACCCGAATCAAAAGGGAAGTCTTTATCCGGCAAGTTTCGTCCTCCGCCAGGCCCTGTTCGATCTGACTTGGGGAGGAATTCGGCTCCGATTTCTCCGCGAGAAACGAAAGCAAAGAAAGTGTGGAATCGATCAGATTCGTCCAGCTCGCGAAACCGAGGATATTCATCTTTTCGAGGAGCGTGTCTCCGGTCGGCTTTTGGTCGGTACAAACGATAACCTGAATTCGATTGCCTTTCTCTCGGCGTCGATTCAGCGAGATGATATGACGAAAAAGCACGTCGCTAATGCCGGGGTGCTCGCAAATGACAAGCCTTATCGCGCCATGATCGGCGAGAGCTTCGATCGCATTCTTGGCGCTCGCGGCTTCGAAGGGCCTCAGTCCGTACTTTCCTTCGATGGCAAAGGAAAGTATTTCCCGAACTTCGGCTTTACTCAGCGCTAGGAGGATTTGCGCCGGTCCATTTCGTTCCGAGCCTTTCGGTTTCTCTGGTCCCATTCTAAATAAGCCTTTCTCGGAGTTTAAAACCGAAATCCCTTTCCATTCCGCGCGCAGGACGCGCGGGCGATCTTGCAAGTCGCGATATCCATCGACCTTCCAATCCGGGTCGAAAAGCGCGCCGATTCGATCGATTCGTTCGTAGGGACACTCAAAAAAGACATAACCCGAAGGCTTGAGAAAGGCTTCCGCTCCCTCGAGTATTTTTCGGTAGAAAAATAGAACGGATCCCTTTCGGCGCGAATAAAGTCGCGGATAGGGCAAATAAGCATATCCCGCGCTTGTCCTAGGATCGATTTGAGGGATCTGAGCCCCGACTGAGTGTCGGACGCGGAGTCGGAGGGCTGGACCTTGCCGCGGCGCTTTTTCGGGGGGCTGGAATTCGGCCCAGCCGATGCGGCGGGATTTCTTGATGGAGTCCTGAGCTTGGGCCTGCGCTCCAGCTTGGGCCGGTGGCTCGGAACTTCATCCCGCTCTTTTCCGAACGTTATGGAGCGCCCAAAAAATTTAAAGCCCGACTCAGATCGCTCTGAACCGGGCTTTAAATTTTCTAAGCAATTATTCCGTTCGAATAGCTTACAAAATGGCGGACCCGAGAGGATTCGAACCTCTGACCTTCGCATCCGTAGTGCGACGCTCTAATCCAACTGAGCTACGGGTCCACTTTTCGAGAAGGACTTTAATTACTCGAAAGCTAACTCGGTCACAAGCGAAATCCCTCGCTCGAACGAGCGTCCTCCCGAGTCTAAGCGACGGTAATATTTGCATTATTTACATGAAAAGGTCGTCACGACTTTACCGACTTTGACGGAGAGGGTCTGCTGCCCGCCGCCCATATCGGTCAAAGTGAGGTTCATCGTCCCCTGCGCGACCGGGGTCACGTGCGCGCTCGCTCCCGCTTTAAAACCTAAAATAGCGGCTTCGATCAGCTCGGCCGAGGAATCGGTCACCCGATAGTATCGATCGGGGGCGTTCGCGCTTTCCTTCGTACGCAGGATTTCGGCGTCGAGCTGCGCGACGGTCAACTTCGATTTCTTCGCGTCGTTCGAAACGCATTCGTAGCTCGCGTTCCAAGCGAACGCGTTCGTCCCGACGAAAGCGCCGAGGGCGATCAGGATCCGATTCAAACTCCGCTTTATCATACCGGATATTCCTTCCCGAGCTCGCGACCGAGCTCCTTGAGATAAGTGCGCATCGTATCGAGGCGCCTCTTTCCTTCTTCCCGCCCCGCCTCCGTACGCAGCGTGGACGCGGTTCGAAAGAGTTTCACGAAAAAATGATCGACGGTGTTTTCGAGATCGTCAAGCGCCCGGCCACTCGTCGCGAACGGATCGCTCGCCTCGTATATTTTCCGCCCGAGCGCGCCGCCAACCGAGAAGACGCGTGCGATTCCGATCGCGCCAAGCCCGTCGAGCCGATCGGCATCCTGGACCACTGCGGCCTCCGTCGACTTCGCTTCGATCTTCGCCGAAAAACTATGCGCTTCGATCGCGTGACGAATGTCCTCGAGGTACACTTCGGGATAGCCGGACGCGCGGAGAAAGCCGACCGCCTCCTCGCCGGAAAGCTTCGAAGCGATCGCGCGACGTGGATCATCCTTAGGGACGTTCACGAGGTCGTGCAGCCACGCCGCCGGAATCACCACCTCGAGCTTCGCACCCTCCGAAAGCGCTAGCCGCTTTGCCGTGGTGACGACCCGAAGGAAATGGGCATGGTCGTGCGCCGAGTCAACTCTCCCCGTTTCCCCGGTTTCCTTCTCGGCGACCGCGCGGACCTTCGCCTCGAACTCCCGTTCCCAATCGGCTAAACTCTTTTGCATCGTCATCGGTTCGGCTAGAGTGATGGGGATGCCGAATCTTCGTCAATCCCAAATCGCGCGCCTTCTCCTCGCGTGCGCGATCGCCGTCGGATCCTTCGGCGGAAAGTGCAGCGGCGTCCCGGCCGAAAAGTCGGGCGAGGCCTGCAGTCCTAAAGTGGCCGAGATCGCGTTCTTCGACGGCGGTCTCGCGAAATACTGCGGTTGCGGCGGAGTGGATGGGGAGTTCGATCA
>JAYVXM010000407.1:0-4760 GCA_043785205.1 Bdellovibrionales bacterium | reverse complement strand
ACCATTCCGCAGTGCTGACGAAGATCGAGCGCCTTCTTTTCGAAGCGGCCGTCGATCGGATCGAGCTTCGATTTGCGGGTGAGCGAATGGCCGGCGATCTCGATCGCGCCCTCGTCGAGGACTTCGAGGCCGTTCAGCGTCCGGAGCAGCGTCGATTTTCCGCATCCCGAGCGGCCGATGAAGCAGATCAGCTGGCCGGCTTCGACGTCGAGGTCGATCCCTTTCAGGACCTCCTGGTTACCGAAGGACTTCTTCAGGCCGCGGATCGTGACGATGCTCATGTCATGTGCGCGGGCCACCGGTGATCAAAACCTTCAGATCCATCTCGAAGATGATCTCGGCTTTGTTCGGATGGATCTGCTTCATCACGACGCCTTCGCCGAACGTCGGATGGGCGATGCGATCGCCGATCGCCATCGGCGCCTTCGCGCTGTACGGATTCAGCGGCCGGTCCTTATGGGCGAGGAGGACTTTCCGCCATTCGGCCGCGACCGAGTGGTCTTCCCGCTCACCGGCGGCGGTTCTAGCGCCCCGCGTCGTCGTCCGGGGAGGCGGGGCTTGTTTCGGATCCGTCACGCCCTTCGGCGCCTTGAACGCACGTTCTCCGCGGCAGGTGCGGCATTGAACCCGAATCACCTGGTCGCCGCGCATGGCGACGACGGTGGCGGAGAGATCCATTTTACATTGGCTACAGTAAGCGAGGGTTTGTTCGGCGACGCGGACCATGGAGAACCGGCTCCTCTGACGATTTTTTCGGGTTGGAGTATAGTGACCTTAGAGTTTACGAGCGACGCGAATGGTAAATCAAGATCCTCCCCAACCTATCTCGAAGATGAGAGTCGAAATGCTCGATGCCGCCCGCGCGGCACCGACCGACCCGGGCGTGTATCTGATGCGCGACCCCGCCGGGACGATCCTGTATATCGGCAAGGCGAAGAACCTGAAGAACCGCCTCCTGTCCTACTTCCAGGGCGCGACCAACGGAACCGCCCACGAGATCCCCCGAACCGAGCTCATGGTCTCGCGGGTCGCGAAGTTCGACGTGATTCTGACGGAGACCGAGAGCGAGGCGCTCATCCTCGAATGCACGCTCATCAAGAAGCATAAACCGAAGTTCAATATCCGACTGAAGGACGACAAGGCCTACCCGTACCTCCGGATCCAGATCGCCGACGACTATCCGCGGATCGAGTGGACGCGGCGAGTTCGGCGCGACGGCGCCCGTTACTTTGGTCCTTTCCCTTCGGGCTACTCGGCGAAGAGCATCATGCGGCTCCTGATCGAGATGTTCCAGCTTCGCGACTGCTCCGACAACGCCTTCCGTCACCGCTCGCGACCCTGCATCCTATACCAGATGCAGAAGTGCACCGGGCCGTGCGTCGGGCTCATCACCCGCGAGGCCTACCGCGAATCGATCGAAGCTGCGATCCGGATCCTCGAAGGGAAGAGCGATCAGCTCCGACTCGAACTCGAGCGCGGAATGGTCGACGCCGCCGAGCGCGAGGAATTTGAGGACGCGGCGTTTTACCGCGATTCGCTCGAGAATCTCGCGATCGTCACCGCGACCCAGTCCGCCGACGAAGCGGGCGCGGAACGGAATCGCGACGTGATCGCGGTCGAACGCGACTCGGGCGTCGGTCACGCCGTCGTCCTCCAGATCCGCGGCGGAAAGATCGTCGCTGTTCGGCACCTGAATCTCCAGAACTCCGACGACGCGATGACCGATTCCGAGGTCCTCTTCGAGTTCCTCGCCCAGTACTACCTCCAGCTCGCGGCGGAAGTGGAGGCCGCCGAAACCGCCGCGGCCGCGGACGACGGCGCGCTCCCGACCGCGATCGCGACGCTCGCGCGCGAGGCGCTCATTCCGACGGCGCCCGACGATCCGGATCTCCTCGAACGCACGCTTGGCGTGAAAATCCGGGTGCCGGAGACCGACCTCGAACGCCAGCTCATCAGCGTGGCGAAGACGAACGCCCGGCACGCGATCGAGCAGGCGAAGAAGGGCGAGAAGGGACACGGCATCGCCGCGCTCGAGGAGATCCAGGAAAAACTCCACCTCGCGAAGCTCCCGACGCGGATCGAATGTTACGACAACTCGAACATCCAGGGCGAGGACGCGGTCGCCTCGCGCGTGGTCTTCATCGACGGAGCGCCCGATAAGAATCTCTACCGCCGCTACAAGATCCGCACCGTCGAGGGCGCGAACGACTTCGCGACGATGCGGGAGGTCCTCGGCCGCCGTTTCTCGGGTACGGCCCGTGGCGAGCAGGGCGAGGTCGAGGATCTTCCGGATCTCGTCGTCGTCGACGGCGGGAAGGGCCAGCTTTCCCAGGCGGTCGCCATCCTCGACGAGCTTTCCGTCCAGGGCGTCGCCGTCGTCGGCCTCGCGAAGGCGCGCACGGAAAGCGATTTCCAAGCGAAGGAAGTCGAGTCCTCCCTCGAACGGATCTTCATCCCGGGCCGGAAGAATCCGGTTCCGCTCCTTCCGCATACGCGTGCGTATAAACTCCTCACGCACGTGCGCGACGAGGCCCACCGGTTCGCGATCTCGTACCATCGGCTCCTGCGCGACAAGCGCTCACTCCGGGCGAAAAATACCTAGCCGATACTCACTGGGTACAATCGATTCCCGGAATCGCGATTCCGGAATCCTTCACGACCCAGCAGAGGTTCGCATGGGTCAGCGGAGTACCGAGAGTCGCAACGTAGGCGTCGACCTCTTCGGTTTTAGGATTACCGTGCCGGTCCGTCTTCGGTTTTCCGCTGCGGTCCAGGATCGGCACGGTCTTTTTACCCGGAATGTAGCTCTCGTCGATCGCCACCACGCGGAGCTGACCGTCGATTTCGGCGAGAATCGGTCCGCCGCTGTCGCCGGGAAGTCCGCCGCCGACGTCGCCGGGGAGACGGAGGGAGAGGGAGTTCGCCTCACCGATCGTTTTATGCCCGATGTGCTTCATCGAGTCCTTCGGATCCGGATAGACGCCGGTCGGCTCGAACTTCGTCGGTCCGTAACCGACGATCGTCGCGGCGAGGTTGAGGAGTTTTTCGGAAGTAGTCACGTCGACTTCGGTCGTATAGAGCGGGAGCGGAACGATCTCGGTCGTCGGAACTTCGTCGCGAAGTCGGATGTAGCCGATGTCAGTGCCGACGGAATGCAGGTTTTCCGAGGTCGTCCGATCTTTCGACGGCACGACGTAGCCAGGAAAGCTCGCGAAGTGATCTTCGCGGAAGGTGCGACCGGGGCCGCCGGAAACTTTCAGGCGATTCGTGATCCACTCGATGTTCGACCGGTCGACGAGGCAGTGGGCGGCGGTGAGGATCAGTTTCGGGTGCACGAGGAAGCCGCTGCACCCCTCCATGAAAACCGTGCCCATCGGATCGGCCGTCGAGGAACTCGCTCGCAGGGAAACGACCGCGGGGTATTCGCCCGGCTTCGCTTCGTCGCCGCCGATGATCGTCTCGTGGGCGCGCGAGAGGGAGCCGACGAGGAGAAGGATCAAGAACGCCGCCGCGGTCAGCGTCCATTTCGTGGATTTCGCGGAGCGAGGAGAAAGGCCGGTCGGATGAAGATTGATGCGTATCATAGCGCTTCCTTATTTCGAGCCGAAGGCGTTCGTGCCGAACGGGTTAGGGATGGGCGGGTTAGGAGCGGAGGACGGGCATCCTAAGGAGCCCGGAAGGGATGGGAGGGTTTTGCCGGATTTCTTTTCGATCCAGCAGGCGAGTTTCGGCCGGAGCGCGGCGTAGAGGGAAAGGAGGGGCTGGTCGGGCGAGCTTCCGTCGGCGTCCTTCGGAGTACCGCTCGCGATTCCGAGGAGGCGGTGACTTCCGTCCGCGCCGACGAGAAAAGCGGGCCCGCCGCTGTCGCCGCGCGAGAGGCCCGCGTGCGGACCGTCGGTCGAGAACGCGTTTCCGGTCGATTCGACGATCGACGTTTTGCTCCAGCGTTTCGTGCCCGTCGTCAAGTCGATCCGCGTGGATTTTTTTCCGCCATAACCGGCGACGATCACTCCGGCGGCCCGCGCGGCGTCGCGATCGGCCGGATTCGCCATGGAAGCGAGCCCCGCGAGTTTCGCGCCGGTCTTCGCATCCGCGCCGGGAACTCCCGCGCCGAGGATGACGACCCCGAGGTCGAATCCGGTTTGTTCGATTTCGTCCTTCGTCGAGAAGTAGATGGAGTTCCGCTCGGAGCGCAGCGAAGTATAGGTGGCCGTCGGCGCGCGCGCGTTCGGTCCCTCGATCACGGTGATCGGAATCGTCGGGTCTTCGGGTAAGCAATGGGCGGCGGTCACGAGAACTTCGGGATGGACGAGGACCGCGGAGCAAAATTTCCGGGCCGAGGTCCCGTTTCCGGCGGAGTAAACGATCGCGAAAACTTCGGTAAAGGCCGATTCCGGCGCGTCCTCGCCCTCGATGATTTCGGCGCGTGCGCCCGTCGCCGCGAGGGCGAACGACCAGACGAACAGCGAGAGCGTGCGGGTAAAAAGGCCGGACCGAGAAAGCGACATACGGGGCCCTTGTATCGTAAATCAACGCATTGCGTCAAGCTTCGCGATTGATCTCTTAGAGAGACCTAATTCCTTGATTTTACTGTTGAAAACCGAGAGGGCGTAGGATGGAGAACTACTCGATGGCCGGCTTCGGATCCGCGCTTTCTTCGAGCGCCGTGTGTTGGGCGAGCGTCCTCGCGCCGAGATGCTTTTCGAGCCAGATTTTCTCGATGATCGGATAGGCGGCGATGATCGGGAGGACCAGGATTC